>DATCRI010000066.1 GCA_036569045.1 Chthoniobacterales bacterium
GCCCGAGGAGAAACCGCCGGACGCCCCGCCCCCGGAGGCGCCCGCGCTCGGCACAAACCTCGTTGGCGAAGACAGCGGCCTTGGCCTCGTGGCCGGCGCCGGCAATGGCTTTGGAAACGGCATCGGCGGCAAGGGCGGCAACGGCAGCAAATACGGCTACTACGCCGGGCAGGTGCAGCGTTCCGTCGTCGCCGCTCTCAAGGCAAACAAGGCCACCCGCAGCGCCGCGCTCACGCTGCAGGTGCGCGTCTGGGCCGATTCCACGGGCCGCGTCGTCAGGGCGTCGCTCGCAGGTTCGTCCGGCAATGCCGCGACCGACGCCGCCATTCGCGACCAGGTTCTCACCGGCCTCCAGCTCCCCGCGGCGCCGCCCGAGGGCATGCCCATGCCCATCGTGATGCGCATCACCGCCAAGCGCCCCCGTTAATTCCATCGTCCACGATCCGACTCTCATGACCCGTCACGCCACCAGCCGCCTGCTCCGACGAGGAAGCGCGCTCTTCTTTTTTCCCCTGCTTGGGGCCTTCGCGCAATCCACCGACTCGCCGGCGGAACTCATCTCGCCGGCGCTCGCTGCGAACAACGCAACCTCGTCCTCCGCGGATCCGAACGCCTGGTCCGCCCTGCCGCGTGCCGAGACCGCGCCGAAGTCGGAAGCCCCGGTGAAACCCGAGACGCAGCCCGCTCCTGCCGCGAACCCGCCCCCGGCGCCCGCGACGGACGCCATGCCGACGAGCGACGCGGAGCTCGCCGCCTCCACCGGCGGTCCCGAGCTGCTGCCCCCGGGAGTCCAGGCCTCGGGAGGCGGCGCCGCGCCCCTGCCGAACACCCCATCGCAGAACGTCACGATCAATCTCATCAATCGTCTCGTGCAAAAGGGCGTCCTCTCGAAGGAAGACGCCGCCGATCTCATCACGCAGGCCGAGGCGGACGCCCAGCAGGCGCAGGCGCAGGCGGCTGCCGCGCAGGAGGCGGTCGCCGCCGCGACTCTCGCCGCGCAGCAGGCCACGGCCGCCACGCCGCCCCCGCCCGCCGACGACGGCAGCGTGCGCGTGACCTACATCCCCTCCATCGTGAAGTCGCAGATCAGCGACCAGGTGAAGGATGAAGTGATGGCCCAGGCTCGCGCCGAAGGCTGGGCTGCGCCGAAGCTCATCCCGAGCTGGCTGCCAAACTTCAAGCCCTTCGCCGACATTCGCGTGCGTTACGAGGGCGTTTATTTCCCCGATGGCAACGACGCCACCGGCGCGTTCCCAAATTTCAACGCCATCAATACCGGCGCGCCGTTCAACGTCGCCGGCGACCAGTTCTCGCCGCAGCTCAACGTCGACCAGGATCGCAATCGCCTGCGCCTGCGCGCGCGCTTCGGCGCCGATCTGAACCTCGGCGAGGGCTTCACCTCTGGCGTGCGCGTCGCCACCGGCCAGGACAACTCGCCCGTCTCGACGAACCAGAGCATGGGCCTGCCCTACAACGGCCAGGGCGGCAACTTCAGCAAATACGCCATCTGGCTCGACCGCGCGTTCATCAAATACGAAGTTGGCGGCCAGCCGACGAAGAATCTCGCGCTCACCGTGGGTCGCTTCGACAACCCGTTCTTCTCGACATCGCAGATCGTCTGGGATGACGACCTCGGCTTCGACGGCGTGGCGTTGCAGGCGAAATACGAGGTCGTGCGCGGCTTCACGCCGTTCCTCGCGGGCGGCGTTTTCCCGGTCTACAACACCGACTTCAACTTCTCCTCCAACCAGCCGCAGAAGTTCAAGAGCTACGACAAATGGCTCTACGGCATCCAGGGCGGCTTCGACTGGAAGATCACGAAGGACCTCCAGTTCAAGATGGGCGTCGCGTATTACTACTTCGACAACATCGAGGGCAAACTCAGCTCGCCCTACACGCCGCAAAACGCCAGCGATGCCGGCGACACCGATGCGAGCCGCCCGTCCTTCGCGCAGAAAGGCAACACCTACATGGCGCTGCGCAACATCGTGCCCGACGCCAGCAACGACTACGGCACCACGAACCAGTGGCAGTATTACGGCCTCGCCACGCCGTTCCGGAACCTCGATCTCAACTTCAAACTCGATTACAAGATCTTCGAGCCCTACGTGATCTCCGTTTCCGGCGAGTGGGTGCAGAACACGGCGTTCAATGCCGGCGACATTGGCCAGAAAGCGGTGAACAACCGCGGCGCGCAGGACGACAACCTCTCCGACTCGATCGGCGACTTCGTCGGCGGCGACACTGCGTGGATCGTCCAGATGCAGGTGGGATCCGCCGATCTCGGCAAGCGCTGGGACTGGCAGATCTTCGGCGGCTACCGCTACGTCGAGAGCGATTCCGTCGTCGACGGCTTCAACGACTCCGACTTCGGCGGCGGCGGCACGAACATGAAGGGCTACACGATCGGCGGCAACCTCGCCCTCTCGAAGAACGTCTACCTCGGCATCCGCTACCTCAGCGCCACCAGCATCGCCGGTCCGCCGCTCAAGGAAGACATCGTCCAGTTCGACCTCAACGCCAAATTCTAAGCGCCATGCTCTCCAAGTTTCGCATTCTCGTCCTCATTCTCGCGCTGCCGGCCGCGCTCCACGCCGCCGGCGACGAGGATCCGCAGGTCGCCATCAACGCCAAGCTCCGCGAAGGCCTTCGCAACATGACGCTGCAGCTCCGCGACGCGCAGGGCCAGGTCGCCACGATGACCGCGACCCACGCGCAGGATGAGGCCACGATCAAGGACCTCACCGCAAAGCTCGACAAACTCACGAAGCAAAGCGCCGCCGACAAGGCCTCCGCGGACAAGACCATTGCCGACTACGAGGCGAAGTTCGCCGCGCAGGACACCCGCAACGCGAAGCAGGTCGAGGCCCTCGCCGCCTGGAAGAAGGGCTACAACGAGCTCCTCGCCAAGGCGAAGGAGATCGACGCCCGGCGCGCCGAACTCGCCCAGCAGAAGATCCTCGCCGATCGCAGGATTGCCGACCTCGAGCGCCGCAACCTCGCCCTCTACGACCTCGGCAAGGAGATCCTCCACCGCTACGAGCGCTACGGCCTCGGCGACGCCATCCTCGCCCGCGAGCCCTTTGTGGGCGTCAGCAAGGTCAAATTCGAAAACTATATCCAGGATAACGCCGACAAGCTTGCCGACCAGAAAGCCAAACCATGAAAAAGCCCCTTTTCCTCCTGCTCACCGCCGCCACGTTCAGCACCGCCATCGCCGCCGACAATGCGCCCATCGCGCAGGTCGGCGACTCCGAGATCACCGCCGCCGACCTGCGTCCCTATCTCGAGAACCTGACTCCTGCCGAGGAATCCGCCGTCGCGAAGGACCCCGCCGCGCTCAACCAGTTCCTGCGCACCCTCATCGTCCAGAGGCTCCTGTTGAAAGAGGCCCTCGCCGCGAAGTGGGATCAGCAGCCCGACGTCGCCGCCGCGCTCCAGAAGCTTCGCGACAACGCCATCGCGCAGAGCTACCTCGCCTCCGCGGCCAAGGTGCCCGCCGACTATCCCAGCGAAGCGCAGGTCCAGGCCGCCTACGACGCGAACAGGGACGCCCTGCTCGTGCCGAAGCAGATCCGCCTCGCGCAGATATTCATTGCCGCGCCGAAAGACGCCGCGGCTCCCGCAAAGCTCGCCACGGTGACTGCCGCCCTGAAAGCACCGAAGGCCGACTTCGCGAAAATTGCTACCGAGAACAGTGACGAAGCCGCCAGCGCCGCCAAGGGAGGCGACATCGGCTGGCTTACCGAGGCGCAGATCCAGCCCGGGATCCGCGCTGCTGCGATCGCGCTCAAGAAGGGCGCCGTCTCGGCGCCGATCCGTCTCGACGACGGCTGGCACATTCTCCGCATGGTCGACGTGAAGGAGGCCTACACCGCCACCCTGCCCGAGGTGAAGGACGCGCTCGTTCGCCGTCTTCGCGAGCAGAAGGCCCGGGAGCTCAGCCAGGATTACGTCGCCAACCTGCTCGAAAAGAACCCGGTCGCGATCAACGAAATCGCCGTCTCGAAGCTCATGGAAAAGCCAGCCAACTAGGCGGGCCTTTCCCTTTTCGATCCCGGACTCCCGGGATCGAATGTGACGAAAAGTTCACGCACCGTCCGTTGTTCCGCGGAGGGGCCTCCGATTCTCTGGATCGCTTTCGATCCGAATCGCCGTTTGCCCATGTTCCGTGTCATTTGTTCAGCCGTCGCCGTTGCCTTTGCGGTCGCCATGACTGCTTTTGCCGGTGACATCCTGCGTGGCGGCGGCGCGTTGAACAAATCGTCGGCCCGCACGGCGAATTCCGGCGCCAGCGCAGGCGCCGATGCCGCGGCGACGGCGCGGACCAATGCGCGCGACCGCCTGGCCCGCACGAACGCGGCGCTCGACGCGATGAAGGCGATGCAGAAGGCCGCGCGGCAGGCGGCGTCAGCCACCCGGAGCGGCGGCGGATTGAAGGATCCGGCGCACCCTGGCCGCACCCTGCCCGCCGTGCGCGACGGCCTCGGCCGGAATGGCCTGCAGGTCGCGAATGGCGTGCCGAAGAATCTCGCGAAGCCAAGGAAGGGTGAAGATCCGGGGCTGTGGATCGGAGCCGATCTGCCGACGGAGAGCCGCAGCGGCGGGAAGGTGAACGTGACGATCGTCCAGCAGCAGCAGCAGGCGTTGCTGAACTGGCGGAAGTTCGATATCGGCGAGAAGACGACGCTCACCTTCGACCAGAGCAAGGGCGGTCGCGACACGTCGAAGTGGATCGCCTTCAACAAGGTGAACGACCCCTCCGGGCGCCCGTCGCAGATCCTTGGGTCCATCAAGGCCGACGGCCAGGTCTACGTCATCAACCAGAACGGCATCATCTTCGGCGGCGCCAGCCAGGTGAATACCCGCGCGCTCACGGCCTCCGCCTTGCCGATCAACGACAACCTCATCGCCTCCGGCGTGCTCGACAATCCGTCCGGCGAATTCCTCTTCAACTACCAGCGCACCGAGAATCTTCTCTCGACTCTCAGCGCGACGACGCCGTCGGCCACCTTCGCCAACGTCCTCTCGCCCGACACCGCCCCGCAGGTGCAGGTGAGCGTGCGGGAGAACGCCCGCGTGACGGACATCACGCTCGTGCCGGGCGAGGACTACACGCTCAGCGTGGACAAGCAACGGCGCACGACGATCACGCTCACCGATGCCGGCATCGCGAAGGCTTTCCCGATCGGCGCGAACACATCCACCGAGCGACTCGTCGCGACCTTCGGCGCGCTCACGGGAGACGTCGAAGTCCGGCGCGGCGCCGTGATCACCAGCCCGACCTCCGCGGATAACGTCGGCGGTCGTGTCATCCTCGCCGGCGCGAACGTCCAGAATCGCGGCACGATCGAGTCACCGGACGGCCAGACGATCCTTGCCGCCGGCCTGCAGGTGGGCTTCCAGGCGCACTCGGGCGACGATCCCAGCCTGCGCGGCCTCGATACCTACATCGGCGCGGTGATCGATCCGACCGCAACCGCCCGGCGCAGCGCCGGGCGGGCGCGCAACACCGGCCTCGTCGACGCGCCTCGCGGCAACATCACGATGGCCGGCTCCCGGGTGCGGCAGGATGGCTTCCTCGAGAGCTCGACGTCGGTCGAACTCAACGGCCGCATCGACCTGCTCGCGAACTACGACACGATCGGCAATCCCGTCTTCGAGGAAGGCAGCGCGACGGCGAAGGGCACGCTCTTCATCCCGCGCTCGACCGGCACTGTCTCGCTCGGCCGCAAGAGCGTGATGCGGATCCTGCCCGAGTATGACAGCGACGCCACGCGCATCGGCACCACGCTCGCGCTCGCGTCGCACGTCGAGATCCAGGGCGGAGCGATCCACTTCGGCCGCGATACTATCCTGCAGGCTCCGAATGCCGAGGTCGTCGTCAAGGCCGGCGAGTGGCTCTACACGGAGCCCGTGAATGCCGCGGCCTCGCCGCAATCGCAGTTCGTCTACACGAACGGGCAGATCTACGTGGACCGCAACGCGCTCGTCGACGTCTCCGGCACGGCCGACGCCTTCGCCCCGCTTTCCGAAAACATCCTCACGCTCGGCCTGCGTGGCGCGGAGTTCGCCGACTCGCCGCTCCAGCGCGACGGTCCGTTCCGCCAGAGCGATGCGAACCAGGTCGAGGTGACCGTCGATATCCGGAAATCGGGCTCCTACAACGGCCGCGACTGGGTCGGCACGCCGCTGGCGGACGTCACGGGCTTTGCAAACCTCATCGAGCGCAACGTCGGCGAACTCACGAAGGACGGCGGCAGTGTCACGCTGAACGCGGGCAACTCCGTGGTGCTCCAGCGAGGGTCGACGATCGACGTTTCCGGCGGCTATCTGAATTACGAAGGTGGCTTCGTGGAGACGACGCGAGTGACCGCCGGCAGCCAGATCATCGACATCGCCGACGCCACGCCCGACCTCGTCTACGACGGCGTTTACGGCACGGGCTTCACGAAGTCGCATCCGAAATGGGGCATCACCGAGACGTATGG
Source organism: Chthoniobacterales bacterium (assembly GCA_036569045.1). Classification (NCBI taxonomy): domain Bacteria; kingdom Pseudomonadati; phylum Verrucomicrobiota; class Spartobacteria; order Chthoniobacterales; species Chthoniobacterales bacterium. Next base: position 6,492 of record DATCRI010000066.1, read on the forward strand.
AAATCCCTTCACGTTCTCGAATCGCCACTACGAGAGCGCCTACGTCTCCGGCGGCGCGGGTGGCTCGATCAGCATCAAGGCGCCGACGATGGCTGTGGATGGCAACCTGCGCGGCCAGACGGTGGCGGGCCCGCGTCAGCTGCGCGACTCCTCCGGCCACACCGACCTTCCGGAGGCGAGCAAGCTGCGCTTCGAGTTCAGTGGCGAGCAGCTCATCGATGTCGCCGGGACGATCCTGCCGCAGATCGCGTCGCCGCGCCCGCCGAAGGTGATTTTCGATCCGAACGTCAGCCTGCCCGAGCAATCGGAATTCGCGCTGGATGATGCGAGAAAGCCGCTGCCGCTCGACCGCGCGCGCCGGAAGGAAGTCGTGTTCTCATCCGACCTCGTGAATCACGACGGCTTTGGCTCGCTCACCGTGGTGAATCCGGAAGGCGCTATCGTGGTGAACGAAGGCGTGACGATGGAGACGACGCCCGGCGGCGTCATCGACTTCGAGGGAGCGCGCATCGACATCCGCGGCGATCTCGTCGCGCCCGGCGGCGACCTCAGCTTCACCGCCTACCAGGTGTCGCCTTACGAGTTCGACCGGCTGCAAAAATACGCCACGCCGGAAACCGGACCCGAATATCAGCTCACCCAGCTGTTTCCCGGTCTGAAGGAATCGGCGGGCCGCTTCTTCCTGCGCTCCGGCGCGCGGCTCGACACGGCGGGTCTCGTCGTCGACCAGCGATTCACGACGGAGGATCCCTTCTCGCTCCCGCTCCAGCGCAATGGCGGCCGCGTGACCATTGCCGCGTTCGAGGCCGCGCTCGCGCCGGGCAGTGTCGTCGACGTCTCGGGAGGCATCGAGGTGAGCCCGCAGGCGAAGGTGGCCTACGGCGACGCGGGTTCGATCACGATTCTCGCCGGCCGCGACCCCGGCAAGCGCGGCGAGGCGATCGGCTCCTACAAGACCGGCACGGAACCCATCGCCGGGGGCAAACTCACGCTCGGCGGCGAGTTGCGCGGCTATTCCGGCGCCGCCGGCGGCTCGCTCGCCGTGCAGGCCATGCGCGTTCGCGTCGCCTCGGAGGCGGACAATTCTTCGCGCACGTTCGACGTGACACCGGACTTCTTCAATCGTGGCGGCTTCACGAGCTTCTCCCTCACGGGCATCGGCTCCGCAATCCAGCGTCCGGATCCCTTCGCCGGCGACGCGCGCCTGCCCGCGGAGGTCGCGCTCCGCGACATTCCCGAGAATCGCTTTGCGCCCGGGCTGACGATCGAGTCCGACCTCTGGCTCAAACCGCGCGTGACGAGCTGGCTGGCCCGCCCCGTGGGCGCGGATGGCCTGACGATCGAGGACACCATCCTGTCCGAAGGGGAACGCGCGCCCGTCAGCCTCGCGTTCCAGGCGAAGGGCTCCGGCAGCTATCTCAACGTGAAGCGCTTCGTGCGCGGCGACCTCGAGATGGGCGAAGGCTCGCTTCTGCAGGTCGGCCCCGCCGGCAGCGTGACCCTCGCGGGCGATACCGTTTCCGTGCTCGGTTCGGTCGACGCGCCCGGCGGATCCATCACCGTGAAGGGCGGCAGTCGCTGGCCGAAGGTCGTGCAGGGCGAAGTCGTCAACGAGGCCGCGCGAGCGACCGTTTATATCGGCGCGGAGAGCCGTCTCAATGCCGCCGGCACGATTCTGCCAACGCCCGATCCGTTCGGTCACCGCAAGGGCTCCGTTCTTTCCGGCGGCACCATCGCCGTCTCCGGAAACGTGATCGCCGAGCCCGGCTCGCTGATGGATGTCTCCGGCACGAGCGGCGTGCTCGACCTCGAGCCTGGCGAAGTCGACTTCGCGGCGCAGGTCGTTCCGGTCACCAGCGGTCTCACGACGCCGCTCTTCAGCCGCATGACCGTTCCCACCCTGCTCGAAAGCGACGCCGGCAGCATCACGCTCGAGGGCTCGGAAATGCTCTTCGTCGAGTCCCGCCTGCTCGGCAACGCGGGCGGCCCGACCGCCCAGGGCGGCACGCTGGCGGTTTCCTCCGGACGTTTCTACGCGCCAAACGAAGAGACGCTCCCGACCGATATCAATCTCACCGTTCGCCAGAGCGGAGGCATGCTGCCCGACCTCGTTCCCCAGCCGGAGCCCAAGGGCGAAGATGGCGTTAGGCCCCCGGCGAAGGAAAATGCGCCGCTTGTCGCGGATGTCCGGGGCATCGGCTCTCGCGTGCTGCGTCCGGATGGCACGCCGGTCGCCGCGCGCGGCTATTTCGAGGCGGATCGCTTCACCGAGGGTGGTTTCGACACGCTGGAACTCGGCGGCAACGTGCGTTTCTCCGGCGACGTGACGATCGCCGCGCGACAGGCTCTGACCGTGGCCACCGGCGGCATCCTCGTGGCTGACGGGGACGTGAAGCTGAAGGCGCCCTATGTGGCGCTTGGCCGGCCGTTCACCGGGCCGCTGCGTCCGGAGGATCCCCGCATCACCGATCCCTTCGAGGCGAACCGTCCGTTCTACTTCGGCCTGCGCCGCGGCCACGGCAGCCTCACCGTCCAGGCCAGCCTCATCGACATCGGCAACCTCGCGGTGCGCGGTGTTCATCGCACCGACCTGCTGGCGCCGAATGGCGACATTCGCGGGCAGGGCGAGTTCGCCGTGCCCGGCAAGCTGAACATCGTCGCCGGCCAGGTCTATCCCGTTTCGGGCGCCACGTTCACGATCGAGGCCTTCGACTACCGCCTCGCGCCGCTCCCGCAGGACCAGGAGAAGCCGTTCACGAGATCGCAGCTCCGCCTGCATCGCGGTTCGATCACGATCACCGGCTCGGGCGACCGGCCGCTGCCGCTCTCGGCCGGCGGCACGCTGAACCTCTACGCGAGCGAGATCATCCAGGGGGGCGTCCTGCGCGCGCCGCTGGGCTCGATCAATCTCGGCTGGGACGGCACCGGCGATGCGCCGACGAGCAACATCGTCGGATCGAACACCAGCGCGCAGGGCAAGCCCACGGCCTCGGACGTGCCGATCGCCCGCCGCCTCTTCCTCACGCCCGGCAGCGAGACCTCCGTTTCCGCCGTGGATGCCCACACCGGCGGCATTACGATTCCCTACGGCATCGTGACGAATTCCGATTCGTGGATCGATCCGCGCGGTATCGACATCAGCGTCTCGGGCGGCCCGTCGAAATCCGTCCGCCTCTCGGCCCGTCGCCTGAACGCGGGCGGCGGTGCAACGATCGACATCAGCGGCGGCGGCGACCTCCTCGCGTATCGGTGGGTGCCCGGGATCGGCGGCTCGCGGGACATTCTCGCGTCGGACAGCAGCTTTGCGGTCGTCCCCAGCTATCGCTCGAATTTCATGCCTTACGCGCCGTTCAACCAGACCGACGCCGCGCAGGGCACCTTCGATCCCACCTTTGGTCAGGGCGACACGCCGATGACCGGCTACGCGAATTCCCGTCTAAGCGTCGGCGATCGCGTCCATCTCGGAGCCAGCGCGGGTCTGCCCGAGGGTGACTACACGCTGCTCCCGGCCCGCTACGCGCTGCTGCCCGGCGCGTTCCTCGTCACGCCGCAATCCGGCGCCGCGATTGGCTCGATCGCCATGCCCGACGGCTCGAGCCTTGTCTCCGGCTACCGCTTCAACAGCCTCAATGCCGCCAGCCAGGCCGGCGAACGGCTTGCGCGATTCGAGGTTGCCCCTGCGGATGTCGTCGGCGCTCGCGCCACCTACGAAGTCTTCTCCGCGAACAGCTTCATGCGCCGCAAGGCTCGCGAAGTCGAAGCCGCCGTGCCGCGCCTGCCGCGCGACGCAGGCCACCTCGTGTTCCATGCTCAGGACAATCTCCGCCTGAACAGCACCGTGCGCTCGCTGGCGCAGAATGGCGGCCGCGGCGCCTCGATCGACATCAGCACCCCGCAGGACATTCTCGTTGTCGACCAGGCCCCCGCGAAGCGACCGGAAGATACGATCATCCTCACCTCCGGTCGTCTCTCGTCGCTCGGCGCGGAGAGCCTGCTGCTCGGCGGCGTCCGTTCCGAGCCCGGCGAAGACGGCACCGTCCTTACGGTCGCCACCGGCAACGTCACGCTCGAGAATTCGCGCATCGCGTTGCAGGGGCCTGAGGTCATCCTCGCCTCTCGCGAGTCCCTCACGCTCGCCCCGGGAGCGAAGGTCGCGCAATCGGGCATTCAGGTCGGGGAAGCCGAGCGCCTGCTCGTGGACGGTGACGGCCTGCTGCTGCGCGTCAGCAGCGACCCGGCTGCGGCCATCATGCGTTCGAATTTCACGCCGTCCGGCACGCCGGTCATGACGATTGCGAGCGGCGCATCCGTCTCGGGACGCAGCCTCATTCTCGATTCCAGTGCGGCCACGTCGCTCAGCCCCGGCGCCCGCCTGCAGGCCGATTACGTCACGCTCGACAGCGGCCAGATCACGCTTCGCCTCGACGAATTCGGCGTCGGTCCTTCGACCAACGGCCTCGTCCTCGCGGGAACGGCGCTGCGCGATTTGCAGGGCGTCGAAGGCCTCAAGCTGCTCAGCTACTCGTCGATCGACATCGTTGGCTCCGGTCGTTTCTCGATCGACGGCACCCTCGAGCTTCACGCCGGCGAGATTCGCGGATTCGACCAGGCCGGCGGGCGCGCGGCCTTCTCGGCGGGCAGCATCATCCTCGACAATGCCGGCGGCGCGACCAGTCCGGGTGCCGACACCGAAACCTCGGGCCGGCTCACGTTCTCCGCGGACACGATCAGGATCGGCCGCGGTCGCCTTGCGATCGACAACTACGATTCCGTCACCCTCGAGGCTGCCTCGAGCCTGCGATTCATCGGCGATTCCCGGCTCCGCGTGCAGGGCGACCTGCTCGCACTCACACCGCTCGTCACCGGCGACAGCGCGACGACGAGTTCCGTGCGCGCGGGCGGCGAGTTGCGCGTGCTCTCCAACGCGCTGGCGGACGAATCCAGCATGAAGCCGGGCATCGGCGCGAGCCTCTCGCTCCAGGGCTCCGGCGTCACGGTGACGGGCGACATCCTGCTGCCGAGTGGCGGCATCACCCTGCGCGCCACCGAGGGCGATGTGAACGTGGGAGGTCGCCTCGACGTCGGCGGCGCGGAGATTGCGACGTTCGATCGCGTCACCTACACGAGCGCTGGCCAGATCACGCTCGACGCCCTCGCCGGCGACGTGAAGGTCGCTTCGACCGCCACGCTCGCGCTCGCCGCGCAGCGCCGGGCTGGCGACGCGGGCACGCTCGCGATTCGCGTCCCGCAGGGCGACGTCGCGCTCGACGGCACCCTTCTCGGCACGGGAGGCCATCGCGGCGCGAGCGGCAGCTTCCTGCTCGATGTCCAGAAAGCCGGCGGTCTGGCCGCGCTGAACACCCGGCTCGACGATGCCGGCTTCTTCGAGCGCCGCTCGTTCCGCGTGCGCGAGGGCGATGTCGATCTCGGCGGCGAAATCCGCGCACACCGCTTCGATCTGTCGGCCGACTCCGGCTCGATCACGGTCAACGGTCGCATCGATGCTTCCGGCGACACGGGCGGTCTCATTCGCCTGCAGGCCTACGGCGATCTCGTGCTGGGCTCCAATGCGGAGCTCACTGTCGCGGGCGTGAATTTCGACTCGGCGGGCAAGGGCGGCTCGATCCTCCTCGAGGCCGGTGCCCAGAAGGACGGTGCGGCCGGTCCGGGCATTCTCCAGATTCGCGAAGGCTCCGATCTCGATCTCTCGGTCGCCGCCGCCAATGCGAGCAGCGAGAGTGTCGGCCAGTTCCAGGGCCTGCTGCATCTGCGCGCGCCCCGCACGGCCTCGAACGACGATGTGCAGATCGCCCCGATCGCCGGCACGATCCACGGCGCGTCGCACATCCTCGTGGAAGGCTACAAGCTCTACGACCTGAACGACTCGCTCGTGGCGAACTCTCCCGGCACGATCACCGATGCCGTCACCGGCGTGCGCAAGAAGATCAAGGACGATGCCATTGCCTTCCTCGGCGATGCCGGGGTCGCCTCCGCCGGCTACGACGCGATGCTCGCCCGCATCCTCGAAGACAGGCCCGGTCTCGATTCCATCCTGAGCATCCGCCCGGGTGTGGAGATCATCAACCGCCGCGGCAATCTTACGCTCGGCTCGCAGGGCTCCGCGGCGTCGAACGACTGGAATCTCGCGTCCTATCGCTTCGGTCCGAAGAGCGTGCCCGGCGTCCTCACGCTGCGCGCCTCCGGCGACATCGTGATGTTCAACGCCATCCAGGACGGCTTTGCCATCGACGACACCCGTCCGGCGCTCTCGTTCCTCGCGCCGTTGCTCGACTCGAACCCCGCGCTGCCCGCGAATTCCCAATCGTGGTCGATCCGTCTCACCGCCGGCGGTGACCTCACCGCGGCGGACTTCGCGCAGGTGCTCCCCATCTCGAGCCTCGGCAAGAACCTCGGATCCCTGCGTCTCGGCAAGAACGCCCCCGACGGCGGCGTCTCGAATCCCTCGGGCAACTTCGCCGTCACGCTCAGCGCGATTCTCGGCGTCACCACGCAGTCGGCAAATCCTGCCTCCATCAGCAATTTCGTCGCCCAGAATGCGCAGTCCCGCTACCAGGTCATCCGCACCGGCAGTGGCGACATCGAGATCGCCGCCGGTCGCGACGTGCAGCTCCTCAACCAGTTCGCGACGATCTACACCGCCGGCACGCTGGTCGACGACCCCACCCTCGGCGGCAGGTTCCAGCTCCCGCAGCTCGGTTTCAGCTCCTCGGGATCGGGCCTGGGCGAAGTCGTCCTCACGCCTCCGTATCCCGTCCAATACTCGCTCGGCGGCGGCAATGTCTCGATCACGGCAGGCGGCGACATCGCGCACTTCCTCCGCACATCGGCCGGCGTGATTACCGACGACTCCTCGCGCCAGCTCCCGATGAACTGGCTGTATCGCCGCGGCTACGTCGATCTGTCGACGGGCGAATTCGGCGCGTCGTCGAAGGGCGAGATCGCCTCGACGACCTGGTGGATCGACTTCTCGAACTTCTTCGAAGGCATCGGCGCGCTTGGCGGCGGCAACGTGAGCCTGCTCGCTGGCCGCGACGTCCGCAACGTCGATGCCGTGGCCCCGACGAATGCCCGCATGCCCATGGGATCACCGGACGAATCCCATCTCGTCGAGCTCGGCGGCGGCGACATCCTCGTGGACGCCGGCCGCGAGATCAACGGGGGCGTCTTCTATGTCGAACGCGGCGAAGGCACGCTCATCGCCGGAGATTCCATCACGACGAACGCCACGCGTTCGCCCTCGCAGACGATCCTCACGAACTCCGAACCGCTGCCCGAGCAGACGTGGCTGCCGACCACGCTGTTCCTCGGCAAGGGCAGCTTCGACATCTCGGCCCGCGGCGACATCCTGCTCGGTCCCGTGGCGAATCCGTTCCTGCTGCCGCAGGGCATCAACAACGCGCCCCGCTACAAGACCTGGTTCTCGACCTACGCGCCGTCCGATTCCGTCGACGTCCTCTCGCTCGGCGGAGCGATCAGCCTTCGCACGGAATCTGTCATCCAGGGCGGTGGCGCCGAGCCTCTGCTCTACCAGTGGCTGAATCGCGTGCTCCGGTTCAATACCGACAACCCCTCGAACTCTCAGCCGTGGCTGCGGCTTGTCGAGACCGACGTCACCTCGTTCCAGGGCGTCGCCGCCCTCATGCCCGGCGCGCTGCGGCTCGCCGCGCCGTCCGGCGATGTGAACCTCGTCGGCAACATCACGCTCTCGCCCGCCTCCAAGGGCACGCTCGACATCGTGGCCGGTGGCTCGATCAACGGCCTCCAGCCGAACGGCGTGAACTCGCTCGGCCTCACCACGTGGTATTCGTCGCAGATCAACGTCTCCGACGCCTCGCCGAGCTCCGTTCCCGGTCCGGCCCGGCCGTTCGCCTACCAGACGCTCGTCGCGAACGAGACCACCGCCCGCCGCAGCGGCACGGACTTCCTGAACTTCGTCGACATCCTGTTTGAGGAAAGCGGCGCGGTGAATGCCGTGCTCGCAACCAAGCAGGCCCTGCACAGCCCCGGCCTGCATGCGGAGGACGAGGAACCGTTGCGTCTCTACGCCGCGGAGGGCGACATCTCCGGTCTCACGCTCTTCTCGCCAAAGCGCGCCCGCATCATCGCGAAGCGCGACATCAGCGACATCTCGTTCTACATCCAGAATCTCGCAGCGACGGATACCACGACGATCGCCGCTGGCCGCAACATCACCGCCTACAACGCGAACTCCCCGCTGCGTTCCGCGGCCTTTGCGACCGGAAACATCATCGCCGGCAGCATCGAGGATCAGGTCCCGCAGGCGGGCGACATCCAGGTGAGCGGTCCCGGCACGCTCGAAGTGCTCGCCGGCCGCAATCTCGATCTCGGCACTGGCGCGAGCAACGACGACGGCACCGCCACCGGCATCACCACGATCGGCAACCGCCGCAACCCCTACCTGCCCTTCGACGGCGCGAGCGTCGAGATCGCCGCCGGCATCGGCAAGGCGACCAGCCTGCTCGACTCCGCCCTCGATTTCGCGGGATTCCTCGACGCCTATGCCGACGACGAACGTTTCGCGGCCATTGTAGCCGAGATGACCGCTGCTTCGGACACGCCGGCGGCAACGCTGGAAGACCTCACGCCCGAGGAGCAAAGTCGCGCGGCCATCAAGTTCCTCTTCCGCGTGCTCAGCGACACCGCCCGCGATCGCGCGGATGCCGCCAGCCCGAACTACCTGCGCAGCTCCGCCTACGATCCCGGCTACGAGGCGATCGCGACGCTCTTCAACGCTCGCAAATGGCGCGGTGACGTGTTCGCGCAAGGCCGCGACATTCGCACGCGCAACGGTGGCGACATCTCCATCCTCGTCCCCGGCGGCAACCTCCGTCTGGCCGACGTCGTGATCGGCAATCCCGAGATTCCGCCCGGCATCATTACCGAGACCGGTGGCGACATCGACATTCTCACCGACCAGGACGTGAGCCTCGGCGTCGGCCGTATTTTCACGCTTCGCGGCGGCGACATGGTGATCTGGTCGTCCACCGGCGACATCGCGGCCGGCGCGGCCTCCCGCACCGTGGCCAGCGCGCCCCCGGCCCGCGTGATCCTCGATCCGCAAAGCGCCGCCCTCGAGACCGATCTCGCCGGCCTCTCCACGGGTGGCGGCATCGGCGCCCTCGCGACGGTGGCGGGGGTGGCGCCGTCGAACATCGACCTCATTGCGCCGGTCGGCACCGTCGACGCGGGGGACGCGGGCATCCGCGCGTCGGGCAACATCACGATCGCCGCCGATACGGTCCTCAATGCGAGCAACATTGCGGCCGCCGGCACGGTCTCGGGTCCGCCTTCCGCGCCGACCGTCGCTGCTCCGAACATCGCCGGACTGACTTCGGCCTCGAACACCGCCGGCGCGGCCAATGCCGCGGCGAACAGCGTGGCGAATCAGGCGCGCAACCCGGCGCAGAGCGAGGAAGCCCCGTCCGACTTCACGGTCGAGGTGCTCGGCTACGGCGGCGAAGGCTGATTGCCCGGACCGCAGGAAAAGGCCCCGCGTCGTGCGGGGCGAAAGGAGGGAGCCGGCCCCTAGCGGGGAATCCGGCCCGAATACTGGTAGGAGTAGGCGGGAACGACGCTTTCGCCCGGGAAGATCTGGTAGCGCAGCGTGAAGCGGCCGCGCTTGCCGGAGGTGAGGGTGCCGGTGGCGCGGCCGGTGAGGTCGCCGAGCCTGTAGGCGCCGCTGAACGTGATGCGCCGGAGCGTCGCGGTGTAAAGGCCTTCGAAGCGCTTTTCGTCGAGAATGCCCGGGGCGAGGTATTTTCCGTGCACGACGCCGCCGGCGTTGAAGAAAAATGTGTTGCCGATCTCGATCTCGCGTTTGCCCCCCTTGATGGTCGCCTTGATGACGAGGCGGGCGGCGGTGCGGTGACTGGTCGAAATGCGGGCCCGCGAGGTGCCGAGGTGCTGCTCCCCGGAGTCGAGGGTGACCTCCGATCCACCCTGGAAGCGGCCCCGGAACTTGGACAGATCCACGGTGTTGGGAATGGGCGTCGGCTCCGGGGTCGGCGTGGGTGTCGGGTCCGCGGCGCGCACGTTCGCCAGCCCCGCGAGGGCAAGGAGGACTGTGCACGAGAGACGACCGGACCAGGGCATGAGTTGTGAACGCTAGCGCCCGGGTGACCCGTCGCAAGGCGGACAATGTGTCAATTCCGTGACGTTGCGGAAAGGTCGGCCCCGCCGCGCCGGGTGGCGATGAACGCCATGAGGTCGTCGCGCATTTCCATGCCGCGCGCGAAATAGTTGTCGTCGGCGATGCGGTTCGTCGTTTCGCCGGGATCGCTGGCGAGATCGAAGAGCACGTCGGGGCCTTTTTCGCCGAAGGTCAGGTATTTCAGATTCCCCCGCTTGAGCATGAATTCGTCGAGGTCGAGCTGGCAGAAGGTGTCGTTGAGCCAGCCTTCCCGGCGGCCTTCGAGCAGCGGCACGAGACTGCGGGCGTCGAGATCGTCGGGCGTGTCGAGGCCGGCCACCGCGCAGAGCGTGGGGAAGAGGTCGATCGTGCTGACGTTTTCCCGGCGGCGGGCGGCGGGCCAGAGATCCGGCGCGCGGAGGAAGAGCGGCACGCGGGCGCTGCCTTCGTAGAAGCGGCGTTTCTCCCACAGCGCGTGCTCGCCGAGCATGTCGCCGTGGTCGGACAGGCCGACGATGAGCCAGTCGTCGAGGTTCTGGCCGTGGCTCTCGAGCGCGGCGAGCACGCGGCCGAATTCCTGGTCCGTTTTCTCGACGAGCGCGTAGTAGGCGGCGGTGGCGTTGCGGACCTGCGCGGGCGTGACCTGCTCGCCGCAGGGCAGCGCGTTGCGGCCGAGGACGGGGTGCCACGGCGCCTCTTCGCGCAGGCGGGGACGCACGATGTCGTGGTAATGGGCGAAGAGATCGGCGTCGGCGAGCAGCGGAAAATGCGGTTGCTGGAGGCTGACCATGAGCAGCAGCGGCGGGATGTCCGCCGTGCGGCGATACATGCCCTCGAAGTGCATGCGAAGGAAGTCGATCGCGCCGTCGACGGTGTGGCGGTCGTGCAGCGAGAGCGGGGACGTGCCAGGGCCGGCGATCTCGAGTTCCTCGACGCCGCGCCACTTCAGCCGGCCGATCTGCTCCCGGCCCTCGGCGCCGAAGGTATTCGGCCATTGCACGGCCGTCTCGGCCCCGATGCGCTGGAGCCATCCCTGCATCTGGTCTGGCCCGCGGTGATGCAGCTTGCCGCAGGCGACGGTGAGGTAACCCGCCTCGGAAAACGTGCGGGCGAAGGTGCGCGCGCCGGGCGGGAGGTCCTCGCCGAAGCGCTCGCAGCCGGTGTGAAGCGGGTATTTGCCGGTGGCGATGCATTGCCGCGCGGGCACGCACACCGGCGACGGCGTGTAGGCGTTGTCGAAGACGACGGCGCCGCGGGCGAGGCGGTCGAGCGTGGGCGTGCGGGCGATGGGATTGCCCATGAAGCCCGGCAGGTCGAAGCGGAGCTCGTCCGCCATGAGGAGGAGGATATTCCGCGGCGACATGACGGACGATCAGGCGAGGCGCAGGTCGTGGGTGAGCGCGCCCTTGAAGAGCGGTCGACACGGCTTGCCACTGCGGAATTTCTCCGGCGGCAGGATGGAGCGGAAGTTCGTGCTGTCCGGATCCATGCGATAGCCCGTCACGGGTTTGCCCGTGGCGCGCTCGAGGATGGTGATGTCGAGCGGCAGGTCGACCGGAATGCCGGGATGCAGGCAGGGATAGAGGCAGCTGCGGCGGTAGCGGACGCCGGCGAGGCGCAGGTCGGGCGCGAGCGCGGCGAGCGGAAGCCTGCGGCCCTGCACGTAGAAGTCGTGGGTCGCGGCGAAGGCGTCGTTCGCGCGCACTTCGATGCGGTGCATCGAGGTGTCGACGAAGCGGCTGGTGGAGCCGCCTTCCACGGGCGTCTCGCAGAGCAGCGGCCAGCTCTCGTGCGCGCGGCGAATCTCGAGGCGGGCGTCGCCTTCCTTGTGCGCGAGGAGACGCGGGAAGCGCCACTCCCAGATCTTCACGAAGACGTCGCGAGCAATCGGGCAGCCGGCGTCGCGGAGTTCGCCAAGCAGATTGTCGAGGTCGGCAAGCAGGCAGCTCGGCAGGAAGTAGCGGTCGCGAAGTTCCGACTGCACGAGGCGCAGCGGGCCGGTGGCGGGTCTCACTGCGGCGAGGCCGGCGATGCAGCGCCAGAGCAGCATGACGGCGCTCATCCACTCGGCGGTGGGCAGCGATTCGATGGCGCGGAACTCGATGAGACCGAGGCAGCCGCCGGGCCAGCCGGGATTCCAGAACTTGTCGAAGCTTGTCTCGGAGCGGTGGGCGTTGCCGGTGACGTCGGTCTGGAGATGGCGCAGCGTCTCGTTGATGAGGACGCGGTTGTCCACGCCGGCGGGCAGCGTCTCGAGGAAGTGATAGGCCATCTCGAGATCGAAGAGATCCTTCGCGGATTCATCCGGGCGCGGAGCCTGCGACGAGGCGCCGACGTAGCAGCCGGTGAAAAGATAGGCCAGCGACGGGTAGCGCTGGAAGTAACGGAGGATCGAAGCGAGCCAGCCGGGGCGGGTGAAGAAGGGATTCTCCTCGATGCTCGGACCGCCCCAGAGCATGTGGTTCCCGCCGCCGGTGCCGCCGGGATAGTCGCCGGCCGGCTGCTTCCACGAGCGAAGGCCGACGCGCTCGGCGCAGGCCGTGATCTCGTGCATCCACGCGTCGTAGGCCTGCCAGTTCTCGCAGGTGGGAAGATTGATCTCGAGCACGCCGGGGTCGGCGGTGAGGCCGACGGTCGTCCAGACCTGGTCGGTATCCTGCGGGACGTAGCCCTGAAGTTCGTAGAGGCCGACCTTCGCCGCGGCCAGCGCTTCGCCGACGGCCTTGAGCAGTTCGGTGAAGGGAGGCTGGAGCAGCGGCGGGAAGAAGATGCAGAGGCGGCCTTCGTTGAGCTCGGCCACGAGGGCGCGGCGGGGCACGTCGGGCGGCAGAAGGTGCAGCGGCAGGCGCAGGCCGGCGGGGCCTTCGGCGGTGTTGAGGACGCGCTCCCGGGCCTTGATTTTCCAGGGGACGGAAAGCCATTTGTCATCGATATGATCGAGCGGGAGCACCCACGTTTTCACGGCCTTGACCTTGGGATCGGTGAAGGCCATCCAGCTGGCGTCGAGGTCGAGGCGCGAGGGCAACGCGGCGAGGAACGCGAGGGCGGCAGCCTCGTCGGTGCGCCTGTTGCCGGGGATGCCGCGGAAGAGCTTCCTGCCGTCGCGGCGGGCGAGCATGCGCAGCGCCCAGCGGGGATTCACCTCACCGGGGTATTGCTTGCCGGGGCTGAAGAAGACGGCGCCGCCGGCCATGCTGCCCTTGAGCAGCTCGTCGGCCATGCGGCGGGCGTAGGAAAGTTTCGTGGGGCCGACGGCGGAGAAGGACCACTCGGGCCCGTCGGGATGGAGAGGGACGTAGGTGGGCTCGCCGCCGAGGGTGAGCTGGATGCCTTCCTTCGCGAAAATGGCGTCGGCCCATTTAGCGGCGGCGTGCGCGGCTTTGGATTTCGTGCTCATCGAGGAACAATTTCGAGGGTGGCCGTCATGGTGCTTTCGATCTGCTTGTGACCGTAGTAGCAGCCCTTGATCGGGCTGATGTCGTCGGGATTGAGGCCGACGGCGGCGGGAATGCGGTGGTGGTCGGCGAGGGTGCCGTTGGTGGGGTCGAGCCCGACCCAGCCCGCGCCGGGCAGGTAGGCCTCGGTCCAGGCGTGAAGGGCATTCTCGGCGCGGCGATCCGTCGCGGCGAGGTCGGGAGGCTCCCAGAGGAAGCCACTCACGAGGCGGGCGGCGACGCCCTGCTGGCGGAGAACGGTCGCGAGCAGGACGGAGAAATCGCGGCAGGCGCCGGTGCCCGCGGCGAGCGTCTCGGCGGGCGTGCGGGCCTCGCCTTCGTCGCGGCGTTCGTAGTCGAAATTCTGGAAGATCCAGGTGTTGAGATTCACGAGGGCTTCGATGGTCGGGCGTGGCGTGTCCGGCCGGCTGAGCTCGGGCGGGAGGGCGACGGGAAAAGGGTTGTCGAGATAGGGCGCGAGAACGGCGGCTTCGTGCGGGAGGTAGTCGAAGGGCAGGCGCAGGGCGTGCGATTCGAGCAGGAAGTGGAAGGGATTCCGCTCGGTGAGGTCAAGGTCGAGCTCGATGTGAAAGTCGAGGTGCGCAAGTTTCCTGGGAAAGAAACACCGGGCGACCTTGTTGTCGAACAGGTCGTGGCGGAATTGCACGTCGGCGCTGCGATCGGTCGTGAAAACGGCGCGTTCGATGCGGATGTCGTGGCTGTTTCGCGGGAAGAGCCGGACAAGATGGGGGGAGAAGCTGGCGGGTTCCTCATAGGCGTAGTTCGCTCCGCAACGGATTCCGATCTTCACCCTTTGATTCTCCTCATGTTCACCTTGATTTTCATGGCCTGCCCTCCGCCGCCCTTGAAGGTGCCGCGCACGGGGGCGGCATCCCGGTTGTCGCGGCCGAACGATACCGCGACGTGCTGCTCGGCGCACCATCGATTATTCGTGGGGTCGAGCGCGACCCATTGCAGGCCGGGAACGAGCGCCTCGACCCAGGCGTGGGTGGCGACGGCACCGACGAGGCGACGGCCGGTCTTCGAGCGGGGCGGCTCGGTCTCGATGTAGCCGCAGACATAGCGCGCGGGCAGGCCGGCCGTGCGCAGGACGCTGAGCATGATGTTCGCAAAATCCTGGCAGACGCCGCGTTTGGCCTTCCAGACGAGGGCGAGCGGCGTGGAATTGTCCGTGGTGCCGGGGCGGTATTCGAATGTCCGGTAAATGGCGCGGTTGAGGGCGTCGAGGCCGTCGCGCAGCGCGACGCCGGGCGCGAGGAATTGTCTGGCCCAGGTGGCGGCCATCCCGCCGACGGGGACATTCGTGGTGGGCTGGAGGTAATCGAAGTAATCGAGCAGCACCGACGAGAAGAGCTGCCGCGCCTCGGCGACGGGCACGTCGAGAGCCTCGGCGGGCAGCTGCGGGGCGTGCGTCTCGACGACGAGGTGGTTGTGAATGGCGAGGCGCTCGTGCCGCAGCGGGTGCGAGAAGAAGGCGACGGGATTGCCGAAGGTGTCGGTGTAATGCGTCGTCGGCAGGTCGGGGACGATCTCGATGCGGTGGCTGAGGATGCGCTGCGTCGCGGTCTCGGGCGGCGTGAGACGCGCCTCGAGGTAGGCCTCGATGGCCGAGCCCTGGTAGCGGTAATCGGTCGTGTGCGTGATCTCAAACCGCATTGGCAAACCCGGTGAGCAGCGGTTGGTCGGCGTGCATGTGAATCTGGTGATTGAGAAAGCCGTCGGCGATGAGCTCGTGGATGCCGAGCGTGCGTTTGAGCAGGGCGTCGATGCGGTCGATGAGCTCGCCGCGGGCGGCGGCGCGCGGCTGGCCGTGCTCGATCTCGCGGTCGGCGAGGTGTTCCCAATCGATCTGGAGCATTTCGCTGCGGAGTTCCTCGATGCCGGCGAAGGTGCGCTGGAGGCCGGGCGACGAATGGACCTGCGAGAGCTCGAGGAGGTCGCGGCAGGCGATGAGGCAGCGGTTCACCGAGCGAGGCACGGTGGGATTCTGCCAGAACATCTCGAAGACGGGGCCGGGCTCGATGCGCATCTGGTAGACGCGGCGGTAGACGTCGCGGCAGTTCAGCAGGCGCAGGAAGGCGGAGAGCTGGATCTCGCGGGAATGCTCGTGCGCGGGGCCGGCGGAGCGCAGCAGCGAACGGGTCATCGTCGCGAGGGCGTTTGCCGTGATGGCGGCGCGCTCGACGCGCTCGCCGACTTCGCAGAACCGCCAGCCGCCGTCGGCGATCATCGTGGTCTGCGCGAATCCGAAGAATTGGGCGACGAGCTGGGTGACCTGCTCGCAGGTGCGGCGGGTGACGGCGGCCCGTCGAGCGTCGTCGAGCCGCGAGTGGCGATTGGCGTTGTCGAAAAGCGAGCGAAGCTGGCTGAGGGTGGAGCCGACCTCGTTGCTGAAGGTTTCGAGGATGGAGTCGGTGTTCTGCGTGGCGCGCTCGATGGAGCTGCGGACGGAGCCGGAGCCGGTCGGGTCGAATGTGAGGCGATAGCGTCCGAGGGCGCTCGAAATGGTGTCCTTCTCGGTGCGGCCGCCCTCGAGCGGCGGAAGCATGCGATTCCAGACGGGCCGGTAAAGCGTGCGCTCGGTGGAGTTGAGTTCCTCGGTCTCGAGCGACTCGATCACGCCAATCATGGCCGCGAGACTGCGGGCGCGCTCGAGGTAACGGCCGGCCCAGTAGAACGCCTCGGCGACGCGGCTGGTGACGTGCTGCGAGGGCGGGTGCACGTCGTGGACAAG
This sequence comes from Chthoniobacterales bacterium, assembly GCA_036569045.1. Classification (NCBI taxonomy): domain Bacteria; kingdom Pseudomonadati; phylum Verrucomicrobiota; class Spartobacteria; order Chthoniobacterales; species Chthoniobacterales bacterium. Next base: position 22,852 of record DATCRI010000066.1, read on the forward strand.
GCGCGGACCGGGATCCGGATTCGTGCCGGGCTCGGCCTCGACCCAGGTATCCTTGCTGCCGCCGCGGAGCTCCGAGGCGGTGAAGAACGAGCCGTCCTCGGCGACGCGCGTGAGGGCGCCGGGGAAGGTCGCGTATTCTCCGTCGCCGTGATGGAGCGCGAAGAGAATGTGGTCCTGATGCCGCGTGTGCGGCCGGCCGTTCTCGTAGCTGAGCGTGAGAGCGGACGAGCCGCGAGGCTGCGCGACGAAGTTGCCGGCGTCCTCGAGGATCTCGCTGATAAGCGCGCGCTGGCGGCGTTCGTCGAAGTCCTCGCCCTCGTCGGGCGTGCAGATCTTCTCGCCGTAGATCGGGCGGATGACGTAGCTAGACAGGTCGTTGAGCACCATTTCGCGCTGGTCGAGATCGCCGAGCCAGAAGGTGTCGAGTTCGTCGAGAATCGGCGTCTCGCTGAGGTAGTAGCGAATGAGCGCGGGGGTGAAGCGCAGCAGCGCGCGGTCGTCGGCGAGCTGGGCGCCGACGGCGTTGATCACCGAGACGGTGCCCTGGCGGATGCATTGCACGAGGCCGGGCACGCCGAGCAGCGAGTCGCGCCGGAAGACCAGCGGGTCCAGCCACATGTCGGAGATTCGCGAGTAGATCACCTCGACGCGTTCGAGGCCGGAAACCGTCTTCAGATAGACGCGATCGTTCAGGACAATGAGGTCGCCGCCCTGCACGAGCGGGATACCCATGCGTCGGGCGAGAAAGCTGTGCTCGGAATACGCGGCGCTGCCCTGGCCGGGCGAGAGGAGCACGATCGTGGGATCGGTGTCGCGGGCGAAGCTGCGGAGAAGCTCGAGGATGTCGGTGGGCGCCTCGGTGATGGAATGGATCGCGTAGTCGAGAAACGCCTGGGGCATCACGCGGGCCATCGCGCGCCGATTCTGGATCATGTAGGACATGCCCGACGGCTGGCTGAAGTAGTGATGCTTCACCACCATGCGCCCGTCGGATGTGCGGCCCACGGCCATGCCGCTGAGGTGCAAAAACTGCCCGCCCGGCGGTTTCAGGGCCCGGGCGGCGCGCTGGAAATACGGGCTGCCGAGCACGGGATGCAGCGGCACGATGCCCTGGCGGAGGATGCGTTGCTCGCCGTAGACGTCGCGGAGAAAACACTCGAAGGCGTGCAGCCGCTGGGCCATTCCGCTCGAGAGCGTCTTCCATTCCGCCGCGGTGAAGACCTGCGGCAGCAGGTCGCAGAACCAGGGACGCCGGCCCCAGGTGCGGTCGCGACCGACGGCAAAGGAGACGCCCATCTCGCGCATGGTGGCCTCGAGCTGTTCGTCACTGCGGCGAAGCTCGGCGCGACCGGCGTGGTCGAATCGCCGGAGCAGAGGACGATAGATCGCGCGGGGCTGCCCGGAGGCATCGATCAGCTCGTTCCAATGGACGGAATCCGACTTTCTTTTGCCCGTGGCTCCCCGTTTCGCCTGCTGCACGCGAAGACGCTTTTCAGGCCCCCCGGGTGGGTCAAGCGTAAACCGCGATTTACCACTGCATTACCCATGCTCGAACAGCCGCCGAAGGAACTCCGCGTCGCTGAAACTCGAGCCGTTCCCGAGCCGGACGACGACGAGTTTGCGGGAGGGAACGACGTAGCACCGCTGGCCGCCGGAGCCGACCATGGCAATGAGGTCGGCCGGAGCCGCGGGGGAAATGCAGCATGTGCGCCAGTCGGCGGGCGAGCGACTTTCGCCCAGGGTGCCTTCGATGGAGAGCGCGCGGGCGTCCGGGGCGGCAGCGTTGGCGTTCAGCCAGAAGCTGAGGCCATACATCGAGTTGGCCGGGGATCCGGCGAACGCGCCGGCGAAGGCCGCGGGCGGCAGGGCGGATCCTGGCACGGCCCGGCCGGGGGCGCCGACGAGGCGGCCGATCTTCGCGAGATCCCGGGCGGTGAGTCTCGCGCCGGCGGAGAAGAACGGGTTGCCCCTGCCGTCGCGGCGCCAGGCGGCGACGGCGGGAATCCCGAGGGGAACGAGGACTTTTGCGGCGAGGTAGCTGAGAGGATCGGTGCGGCGGGAGGAGAGTTTTCGGCGCAGGATCTCCTCGAGGAGCTCGTAGTTGCCGGGCGCGTAGGCGAAGCGGGCGCCGGGTTCGTTGACGAGCGGGAGGGAGATGGCGAGCCGGTTTTTGTCGCGCACGCCGCGCGCGTAGATCGTGTTGTAGCCGCTGGCGAGGCCGGAGGTCTGCTCGAGGAGATTGCGAATGGTGAGCGTGCTTTTGCCCGAATCGCCGCGCCATTCGGGGATCGTCCTGGCGACGGGCTCGTCGAAGGTGAGAATGCCCTGGCTGCGGGCGGCGAAGGTCGCGAGGGCGGCGAGGTTCTTCGTGATGCTCATCACGAGGAACGTGTTGTCGGGCGTAACGCCGGATGCGTAGGACTCGTGGAGCGTTTTCCCGGCCTGCTGAACGATGAGCGCGAGGCCGCCGTGTTTGCGTGAGTAGGCGGCGGCGGCGGCGATCCGGGAGTCGGGCAGCCGCAGGGAGGAGGCTGCGGATTCCATCCCGTGCGAGGGCGCAACGGCCGCCAGCAGCAGAAGGATGGAAAGCGCGCGTTTCATGAGTCGTCGGCTTCCGGCTTCGGGGGGCGCACGAGCAGGGCGCCCATGGCCTGCCGGGGGGGACGGCCCTCGTGCAGCACGGCATGGACTTCCGTGATGATCGGCGCCTCGACGCCGAGCCGCTGGGCGCATTGCAAGGCGCTGCGGGAGGTTGGCACGCCCTCGGCGACCATCTTCATGGATTCCTGGATCTCCGCGACGGTCTCGCCGCGGCCGAGGCGCTCCCCGAATCCGCGGTTGCGACTGTGCGAGCTGAAACAGGTGACCATGAGGTCGCCGATCCCGCTGAGGCCGGCGAAGGTTTCGCGGCGGCCGCCGAGCGCGACGCCGAGTCGCGTCATCTCCGCGAGGGCGCGGGTGACGAGAGCGGCCTTGGCATTGTCGCCCATGCGCAGGCCGTCCGAAACGCCGGCGCCGATGGCGAAGACGTTCTTCAAGGCGCCGCCGAGCTGGATGCCGTCGACATCCTCGCTCGTGTAGGTGCGGAAGGTGGGGAAGGAAAACAGCTCCTGCAGCGCGGGGAGGAGGTCGTTGTGGCGGGAACCGATCACGCCGGCGGCGGGGATGCCACGCGCGATCTCGGCGGCCAGATTCGGCCCGGAAAGCACCGCGAGCGGCCGGCCGGGCAGGCATTCGCCGAGCACCTGCGTCATGAGGTGACCGGTATCGGCCTCGATGCCCTTCGTGCACGAAACGAGCGTGGCGTTCTCGCCGAGCGATGTCCCCGCGAGATCCCGGGCAACTTCACGAAAGGCGCGCGACGGCACGACCACCGCGAGCAGATCGGCCTGTGCGGCCTCCTCGAGATCGTTGGTGACCTCCACGTTCTCCGGCAGCGGCACGCCGGGCAGGTAGTCGGCATTCATGCGCGTGGTGCGCAGGCGCTCCGCGGCGGCGGCGCTGTGGGCCCACAGGCGCACGGTGGGACGATTGCCGGCGAGGAGAATGGCGAGGGCGGTGCCCCAGCCGCCGGCTCCGATGACGCTGATTCGTGAAAACATTCCCGGGAGGAGATTCAGGATTTACGGCGCTTCTCGAAACGCGACTCCGTGCCCTGCATCAGGCGGGAAATATTCCCCCGATGCAGCCAGAAGACGAGCACGCACATGGCGACGCCGACGATCGCGAGCGCCCCGTTGCCGCCGCGCAGCCAGAGGGTGACGAGCGTCCCGCCCAGCACGACCGTCGCGACGAGCGACGCGATCGAAACGATGCGCGTGGCCAGGAAGACAATCACCCAGGCCGTGATCGAGAGGACGAAGACCGGCCAGGGAAACAACGCGAGCGCGATGCCCCCGGAGGTCGCAATGCCTTTGCCGCCCTTGAAGCCCAGCCAGACGGGGAACGTGTGCCCGAGCAGCACGAAGATCGCGGCGAGGATGCCGGCCAGCGTCGCGTCGAGCCCGAGCGCGGGCGCGACGGCTTTCGCGAGCACCACCGCAAGCGCGCCCTTGCCGATATCGAGGGCAAAGCACAGGTAGCCCCATTTCTTGCCCAGCACGCGCAGGGCGTTCGTGGCGCCGATGTTCCCGCTGCCTTCCTTGCGCAGATCCACCCCGCGCGCACGGCCAATCACGAAGCCGCTCGGGAACGAACCGATCAGGTAGGCCCCGATCGCGACAAAGACGAAGAACATGCGAACATTTCCCCAAGGCCGCCCCGCCGCGACAAGAACTTTCGCGGGAATGAAATGCGCCGTGGCGCCTCTCACCTTCACCTGACCATGAAATCGCTTCCCTTGCTCGCGCTCGCCGCCACCCTTACTTTTCCATTTATGAGGACATCCGCCGCCGACCTTCCTGCCACCGTTTCCGTGCGTCTCGTCGAAGCCGATGGCGATCCCGGTCCGGTCCAGACCGTGCCGACCGTCACGAAGACCGATGCCGAGTGGAAAGCGCAGCTCGGCGCCGAGGCCTTTCAGGTGCTGCGCGCGCAGGGCACCGAGCGTCCCTTCTGCGGCACGCTGCTGAACAACAAGAAGGAGGGCGTGTATTTCTGCGCCGGCTGCGATCTGCCGCTCTTCACGTCGCGGAACAAATTCGATTCCGGCACGGGCTGGCCGAGTTTCTTCGCGCCCTTTGCGAAGGAAAACGTCACCGAGCTCAGCGACCGCAGCTACGGCATGGTGCGCACGGAAATCCTCTGCGCGCGCTGCGGCGGGCATCTCGGCCACGTGTTTGACGACGGTCCCGCGCCGACCGGCCTGCGCTATTGCCTGAACTCCGTCTCGCTGAAATTCCGCAGCTTCGACGAGATCAAGGCGGCCGTTCACCAGTAGGCGGCCTCGCGCCGGATGAAGGCGTTCAGCCGCGGCAGCCACGGGGCGTCGCGGCGAACGGCAAACGCGACGAACTCCGGTGGCGCGCCGCCATGGACGTCGATCGCCGCCAGCTCCGGATGAACCGCCAGGTGGTGCTGCGCGCTAAGGTCGCCGGTGCCGACGGCGTCGACCTGGCCCGCGCGCAACGCGGTGATTCCCGTCTCCAGCGTCGCGCACGAGACGAGTTCCGCCGCCGGCGGCTTCTGCGCAACCGCATGTCGATCGGCGGCCGAGCCGGCCACGGCGGCGATTCGCCGGCCAGAAAGGTCGGCCATGCTTTTCAGGTGGGGACGGTCCGTTTCCCGGATCAGCAGCGTGCGGCGGACGCTCGCGTAGGGATGGGTCCAGGCGATGCCGTCCGCTTCGCTTCCGCGCCGCAGCGAGATTCCGCTCGCGGCCAGATCGATCCCGTCAGCCGCCGGGCGTTCCCACAATCGGTCGAACGGGAAGAATTCTACCGCCAACGCCAGACCCTCGGCGCCCGCGAACCGCTCCAGGAAAGCGATATCCCGCCCCCGGGGGCGATCATGGTCCTGCCAGGCAAACGGCGCGAAGCCGGCGAACGCGGCCACGCGCAGCGTGGGGCGAGGAATGCCTCGTCGCCGGGAGCGAACGAGGCTTTCTGAGTTCGGAAAACGCGGGATCACCAGAGACATGAAATACGATCAACTTAGTCGTATTTAAAAGCAGCCCTGAGGCAAGTGCACGCAGAAGCCCTGTCATAGGCGGTTGGCCGGAGTCCGCACGTAGCGGCGGATTTCCATGTTGCCGTCCTCGTGGAGCGTCTCGGCGAGGGTGAAATCCGCCTCGAACGCAGGAAAAAACGTGTCCGCAGGCGGGGTGAGTTTCACGAGCGTGAGGAGGAGTTCTTCGCAGCGCGGCAGCAGCTCGCGGTAGATTTCCGCGCCGCCGATCACGAAGAGTTTCCGGCCGTCGGTCGGCTCGGCGATGTCGTCGAGGCTGGCAAGGTGACGGACGCCGGGCACGTCGAGCGGCCTGCGCGAGAGCACGAGATTCTCGCGGCCGGGCAGCGGCTTGCCGAGCGAGTCGAACGTCTTGCGGCCCATGAGGATCGCGTGGCCGAGCGTTGTGCGCTTGAAGAATTTCAGGTCGGCGGAGAGGTGCCAGGGAATGCGGCCTTCGTGGCCGATGGCGCGATTGAGCGCCATCGCGGCGATGGCGATCATACCGAGATGGGCGCCTTGATGGCGGGATGCGGGTCGTAGCCCTCGATGGCGATGTCCTCGAAGCGGAAGTCGTGAATGTTCGTCACGGCCGGGTTCAGCCGGAGCGTGGGCAGCGGGCGGAAGTCGCGCGCGAGCTGCTCGCGGGCCTGCTCGAGGTGATTCGTGTAGAGGTGAAGGTCGCCGAAGGTGTGGACGAAATCGCCGGGGCGCAGCCCGCAGACCTGGGCGACCATCGCGGTGAGCAGCGCATAGCTGGCGATGTTGAACGGCACGCCGAGGAAGAGATCCGCGCTGCGCTGGTAGAGCTGGCAGCTGAGCTCGCCGTCCTGCACGAAGAACTGGAACATCGCGTGACAGGGCGTGAGCGCCATCTGCTCGAGCTCGCCGGGATTCCACGCATTCACGATGAGGCGGCGGCTGTCGGGCGTGGCCTTGATCTGCTCGATGACGCGGTCGATCTGGTGGATCGAGCGGCCGTCCGGCGCGCGCCAGTCGCACCATTGCGCGCCGTAGATGCGACCGAGGTCACCGTTTTCATCCGCCCACTCGTCCCAGATCGTGACCTTGTTCTCGTGGAGATACGCGACGTTCGTTTCGCCGCGGAGGAACCAGAGGAGCTCGTGAATGATCGAGCGCGTGTGGAGTTTCTTCGTCGTCAGCAGCGGAAAATGCGTGCGCAGATCGAAGCGCTCCTGCGCGCCGAAGACGGAGATCGTGCCGGTGCCGGTGCGGTCGGTTTTCGGCCGGCCGTGCTCGAGCACGAGGCGCAGGAGGCGGTGGTATTGCTGCATGCGGAGTCGGGAATCTTTTCACGAGTTCGCATTTTCCTCATCCCAAAAAACCGCGTAATTTCGGCGCCATGCTCGAAGTCACCATTCTCGCCAGCGGTAGCGCGGGAAATTCCGCGCTCGTGCGTTGCGGGAATACGCGCATCCTGCTGGACGCGGGCCTGAGCGCGCGCCGGCTGGGCGAGCGGCTCGCGGCGTGCGGGGTGGACCCCTGCGCGCTCGATGGCATCGTGCTCACGCACGAGCATGGCGACCACACGGCGGCGCTGCGGGTGCTCTGCGCGAAGCGGGAGATCCCGGTGTATGCGAATCGGATGACCGCCGCGGCGCTGGAGGCGGGATCGATGCGCGACCACCGCAACTGGCGCTTTTTCGCGAACGGCGCGGCGTTTTCCGTCGGCGAGCTCACGATCGAGGCGTTCTCCGTGCCGCACGACGCGGTCGATCCGGTCGGATTCCTCATCCGGAATTCTTCGGCGACGTTTGGCCTGCTCACGGATCTCGGTCACGCCACGCAGATGGTGATCGAGCGGCTGCGCGAGGCGGACGTCCTGTTCATCGAGACGAACTACGACGAGGATTTGCTCGCCCGGGATACGCGCCGGCCGTGGTCCGTGAAACAGCGGATCAGCTCGCGCCACGGGCATCTTTCCAATCGCGCCGCGGCCGATGTCGTCGGCGAACTCGCCGCGGGCCGGCTCGCCAGCGTGCTGCTCGGCCACCTCAGTCGGGACTGCAATTCCGCGGATCTCGCGGTGGCCGCGATCCATGCGCCGCTCGACCGGGTGGGACGTCGCGACGTGCCGGTGTATTGCGCCGGGCAGGAGACGGTGAGCCCGTGCTTCCGCGTCGGGTCAGCCGGCGTGTGAGAAGCGGACGATGAGATAGATCCAGTTTGCGGCGGCGACGAGGAAGACGGCGAGCCGGAGGGTCAGCGCCTCGGGCGGAGTGAGGGCTTCCAGGCGAATCCGCGGCAGGCGCAGGCTGGTGACGATCGCCGCGTAGATCGCGAACAGACCGGCGACCAGCACACCGGCGAAGACCAGAGGATTCCAGCCGAGCGCGTTGACGACCTGGCCGGCAAGCAGGCTGCGCACGCAGCGCGTGCCCCCACAGGTGAGGCATGGCAGCCCGGTGATCGCGTGGAACGCGCAGGCGGGCGTCGGCAGGGCGAGCACCAGCCAGAGGATGGCGAACCCGCTGCTGGAGACGAGCACGGCGAGCGCGACGAGCTCGCCGTCGCACCCTCGTTCCGCCGGTTGCCGCAGCGTGAGGCGCATCGCCCGTCGGGATTAGCGCGCCGCCTGGCTCATCGCCGGGATGGCGGCCGCCAGCGCGACGGCGGCAAACATCAGGCCGCAGCACAGGGCCATCGGCAAAAGCACGGCGGCAATGGCTTTTCCGGTCGACGTGCCGTGCACTTCGCGGAAGCCGATCACAAGGAGGTAGAGATTCCAGGCCGCCTGCACGAGGCTGCCGCAAATCGGCAGAAGAAGCAGGACGGAGGTGGAGCCGTTTGCGTAGCAGATCACGCGAAAGGTGGCCTCGTAGGATTTCGGCGCGGCGCCGACGAGCATCAGCGCGACGTGGAAGATCCCGGCGCTGACGAAGGAGCCCAGGGCGATGATCAACGGCATGCAAACCATCAGGCCGATGAAAATGCCGGTCATGATGGCCGGCGTGACGTCGGGGGAGGCATTTGCCGCCTTCGGGCCGACCAGTTCGAAGACGAGCTGGTAAATGATGGAGACGATGCCGCAGAGGCTGCCGAGGATGACGAGGAAGGTGAGGGGCTTTCCAAAGCCGCCGGTCGTGGGCATGCCGGCGAAGGTGGCCTGCGGAGCCCCGAGCACCTCGCGCACCGTCTCGTAGAGGCGAGTGAAGAGGCTCGCTGCGGGGTCGCGTTCCCAGGCCGGAGCGACGGGCGCGGCGACGGGCAGCTCGGTGAGCGGCGTGCCCGGGGCGATCGTGGGCGGAGCGACTTCCTCCGGGGCCGGCAGGTCGGTGAACGTCTCGAGCGGCTGCCAGCTTTCCATGCCTTCGCGCCAGGCAAGATCGGTCGGAAGGAAGCGGCCGCTGCGGAGGCCTTCGGAGACGGCTTCGGGCGTGAATTGACCCAGGCTCTGCCGATCGCGGTTGATGTGGATCTTGCTCATGCACCGCTGCTAGCCAATGCGCGCCACCGGGTCAAACCCCCATTGATATTCGCGGCCATCACGGACAACATTCCTCCCATGCCCACCATCGCCTCCGACTCGATGCCCGCCGGCACGCCGGCTCCCGATTTCTCGCTGCCCGACGTTGTGACCGGGCGGACCGTTTCGCTCGCGGACTTCGCGGGGCGTCCCGCGCTGCTGGTGATGTTCATCTGCGCGCACTGCCCGTATGTCGTGCACGTGCGCGCCGAGCTGGTGCGCCTCGCCCGGGCGTTTCCGCTGGCGGGATTCGTCGCAATTTCGTCGAACGACGCCGTCCAGTATCCCGGTGACGCGCCGGAAAAACTCCGCGAGATGGCTGTGGAATGCGGGTTCCCCTTCCCGATGCTCTACGACGAGTCGCAGGAGGTCGCCCGCGCCTACACGGCAGCCTGCACGCCGGATTTCTTCCTGTTCGATCGGGACCAGAAACTCGCCTACCGGGGGCGTCTCGACGACAGCACGCCCGGTAACGGGAAACTCGTCACCGGCGCGGATTTGCGCGTCGCACTCGAGTTTGTGCTGGCTGGCAAGCCGGGTCCGCAGGTGCAGGCGCCGAGTCTCGGCTGCTCGATCAAGTGGAAGTGAGTCAGTGCGTCGCCGCCCAGGAGAGCATGCGCGCGGCGTCGTCGAAGATGTAGCTCGTCTTGCTGCCAAGCTGCACGACGATGAAGTGCCGGCCGCCGATGGTCGCACTGGTGACGAGGCAACGGCCCGCGGCGTTGGTAAAGCCGGTCTTCATGCCGTCCACGCCGGGACAGACGCCGAGCAGCTTGTTCGTGCTCTTGAGATACGAGCTCCGGCCGCTGTTGAACTGAAAGTTGTAACCGGGCATCCGCATGATCGCGCGCAGCTCGGGGTGGCGGTAGGCGCGATAAGCGATGCGTGCCATGTCCCGGGCGGTGGAATATTGCGGGGCCGGCAGGCCGTTCGGATTCACGAAATGGCTCGAGAGCGCACCCATCGACGCAGCGCGGGCATTCATCACGGCGGCAAAGGCCGCGACGCTGCCGGCATTGTCGCGGCCGAGTGCGACGGCGGCATCGTTGCAGCTATGGACGAGCAGGGCCGAGAGAAGCTGGCGGCGCGAGTAAACCTGGCCGGGACGGAAGCCGACCTTCGTGGGCTCGACGAAGGTATCGATCGACTGGATCACCACGGGGCCATCGAGATTGCCTGCCTCCGCGACGATCAATGCGGTGAGCAGTTTCTGCGTGCTGGCGACCTGCCGGATGGAGTCCGCATTCTTCTGGAAGAGGGTGCGACCGGAGTCTGCGTCGATCACGATGGCCGATTTCGCGTAGATCGCGGGAGCGCTGCCGGGCCAGAGGATGGGGGCGCCGGTGGGAGCGTTGGCGACGCCCGAAACGGGCTCCGCCGGCGTCCCGGTGCTGCGCAGAACGACGCCGGGACTCGGGCGCTGTTCCTGCTCGACGACCGAGCAACCTGCCAGAGCCACCACGCCGACCAACCCACTGAAGCGAATCCAAGACCTCATCGACCGCCGCGTTTAACGGAGGCTCGGGCGCGGGGCGAACAAAAAAGGCGGCCTGAGCTTTTGCTCAGGATTTTTTCGGCGGCAGTTTCTTGCGCTTCGTCTTCGCGAGATCCTCGAGCTCCGTTTCCGTCATCGATTGCTCCATCTGCTTCGAGGCGCCTTTGAGGCGGCTCTTCGGGCTCTCCCCGCGTTTCGCCGCAAGCGCGGCGCCCGCGGCCATCTGCTGTTTTTTCGATTTCGCTGGCATGCCGGAAGTTCGCAATCGCCGGAAACAGCGGCTGCATCCCGATCGGAATTTATAGTTGACTGATCAGTCAAAATCCGCGAGAAGGGATTCATGCCACGAATCAGCACGGCCAAGGAGCGACTCACCGACGCGGCTCTCGCGATGATGTGGGAGAATAGCTACGGCGCGACGTCGGTCGATGCGATTTGCGAGCGGGCGAATGTGAAGAAGGGCAGCTTTTATTACTTCTTCAAGTCGAAGGCCGAGCTCGCCGCGGCGGCTCTGGAAGCGGACTGGAAACGGCATCAGCCAGATCTCGACGCCACGTTTTCGCCGACAGTTCCGCCGCTCGAGCGATTCCGTATCAGTCACGAGAAATGCGTGGCGTTTCTCGAGGAAAAACAGAGAGAAATGGGCGCTGTGCTCGGCTGCCCGCTCTTCACGGTGGGCAGCGAAGTCTGCTGCTCGGAGGAGACGGCGCTTCGCGATACCGTGCAGCGGATCCTTGATCGAAAAATCTGCTATTACGAATCGGCGATCCGCGATGCGCATGCCCAGGGGCTGATTCACGCGCCGGATGCGAAAGCCAAGGCCCGGGCGCTCTTTGCGCTCATCGAGGGCGCCCTCACCCACTCGCGCATTCAGAACAGCCTCGAGCCGCTGCGGGAATCCTACGGCACCGCCATGGAACTTCTCGGCGTGAAGGCTTCCGAAACCGTCCCTGGCTAAAAAATTTTGCCCAATTTCATAGACGACCAGTCAAATACTAGACCTGAACGAGTTATGAACGATGCCTGCCACCACAAGTCTGCTCCCGGCGCCAGCTCACGGCTGATCCGCGCCATCGCGGAGACGAAAGCCCGTTTGCGCGCCCGCTACGAAAAGCTGTTTCCGGGTCGGGAATCCCACATCGAGGCCATTCTCGAGCTCGCCGAATCCGCCGCGTGGTGCACGCCCTTCCCTCACCTCTTCCTGCCCGATCTGGCCGAGGTCCAGATCGCCGGCTTGAGCCCTGTGCCGGCCGCCTGAGTGTCCTCATCCATCCCTTTCAAACGTCGAACCATGATGAACTCGAAAAATCTCGCCTCCGCCCTCGCCTTCGCTGTCGTGGCGATCGCGCTCGTGCTGTCTCTCGCCGGCTGCGGCAAGGGTGCCGCCAGCGCCCAGACCCCGCCGCCACCCGTCGTCACGGTGGCGCCCGTCGAGCAGAGGGAAGTCACCGAGTGGGACGTCTTCACCGGGCGCGCGGAGGCGGTGGAATCCGTCGAGGTGCGCCCGCGCGTTTCCGGCCACATTGACGAGGTGCGTTTTCAATCCGGTCAGCTCGTGAAGAAGGGCGATGTGCTCTTCGTGATCGATCCGCGCTATTACAAGGCCGAGCTCGACCGTCGCCAGGCCGAATACGAGCAGGCGCAGGTGCGGCTGGCCAATGCCGGCCGCGACGCGAAACGCTCCGGCCGCCTGCTCGCGAGCAAGGCGATCTCCAGCGAGGAAGGCGACTCCATCGAGTCGCAGTTTCAGGAGGCGAAGGCCGGGCTGCTCGCCGCGCAGGCCATCCTCGAATCCGCCCGGCTCGACTACGAGTTCACCCAGGTGCGTGCGCCGATCGATGGCCGCGTGAGCCGCGCCCTGCTCACGGTGGGCAATTACGTGAGCGGCGTCGCCGGAAGCGCCTCGCTCCTCACAACGATCGTTTCGGTCGATCCGATCTACGTCTACGCGGACGTGGACGAGAATTCGCTGCTCAAGTTCAACGCCCTCGCCAGGGAGCGCGCGGCCGGCGGAAACAAGGTGCCGGTGGAACTCGCGCTCGGCGACGACGAAGGCTTTCCCGAGCGCGGCGTGATCGAGTCGTTCGACAACCGCGTCGATGCCAATACCGGCACGATCGTCGTGCGCGCGGAATTCGCGAATCCCGGCGGGCGCATCGTGCCCGGGCTGTTCGCGCGCATCCGCATCCCGATGAGCGGCCGGCACGACGCGCTGCTCGTCGACGAGGCCGCGATCGGCACCGACCAGGCGCAAAAGTTCGTTCTGACGCTCGGCAAGGACAACACCGTGCAATATCGCGCCGTGAAGCTCGGGCCGGCGATCGACGGCAAGCGCATCGTGCGTTCCGGCCTCGAGCCCGGTGAGAAGATCATCGTGAACGGCCTCATGCACGCCCGTCCGGGCATGCCGGTCACGCCGCAGGAAGCCGTCGCCGCGACGGAGCCTGCCGGACCGAAAACCGCGAAGCGCTAAGCCCGCGCGCCGACCATGAATTTCTCGCAATTCTTCATCCGCCGCCCGGTGTTTGCCGGCGTGCTGTCGATCCTCGTTTTCCTCATCGGGCTCATCTCGATGTGGCAGCTGCCGATCAGCGAATATCCGGAGGTCGTGCCGCCGACCGTGGTCGTGCAGGCCACGTATCCCGGCGCGAATCCCCGGACGATTGCCGAGACCGTCGCCGCGCCGCTCGAGCAGGCGATCAATGGCGTCGAGAACTCGCTCTACATGTTCTCGCAATCCACGCCCGATGGCGTGATGTCGCTCACCGTCACGTTCGCGCTCGGCACGGATGTGGACAAGGCGCAGGTGCTCGTGCAAAACCGCGTCGCGCAGGCGCTGCCGAAATTGCCGGAGGAAGTCCGCGCGCTCGGCGTCACGACGACCAAGCAATCGCCCGACCTCACGCTCGTCGTCCACCTGACCTCGCCGACGGGCCGCTACGACGAGATCTACCTGCGAAACTACGCGACGCTGCAGGTAAAGGACGTGCTCGCGCGCATTCCCGGCGCCGGCTCCGTGCAGCTCTTCGGCTCCGGCGACTACGCGATGCGCGTGTGGCTGGACCCCGACAAGGCCGCCGCGCGCAACCTCACGGCCAGCGACATCATTGCCGCCATCCGCGAGCAGAACATCCAGGTCGCCGCCGGCTCGGTGGGCCAGCAGCCGCTCGCCGCGCCGGTGCCGATGGAGCTCCAGATCAACGCGAAGGGCCGCCTCATCGACGAGGAGGAATTCGGCAACATCATCGTGAAGACCGGGCCGAACGGTGAGAAGACACTGCTCAGGGACATCGCCCGCGTCGAGCTCGGGGCCTCGTCCTACGCGCTGCGTTCGCTCCTCGATAATCATCCCGCGGTCGCCATCCCGATCTTCCAGCTTCCCGGCGCGAACGCGATCCAGCTCTCGAAGGACGTGCGCGCCAAGATGGACGAGCTCAAGAAGAGCTTTCCCGACGGCATCGAATACTCGGTCGTCTACGATCCCACCGTGTTCGTGAGCCACTCGATCGAGGCCGTCGTCCACACGCTCGTCGAGGCGCTCATCCTCGTCGTGCTGGTCGTCATCCTCTTCCTCCAGACGTGGCGCGCGTCGATCATCCCGCTCGCCGCCGTGCCCGTCTCGCTCATCGGCACGTTCGCGGTGATGCATTTCCTCGGCTTCTCGATCAATGCGCTCTCGCTCTTCGGCCTCGTGCTGGCGATCGGCATCGTCGTCGACGACGCCATCGTCGTTGTCGAGAACGTCGAACGAAACATCGAGAACGGCCTCACGCCCATCCAGGCGACCGAGCAGGCGATGAAGGAGGTCACCGGCCCGATCATTGCGACTGCGCTCGTGCTCTGCGCGGTGTTCGTGCCGACGGCGTTCATCAGCGGACTGACCGGCCAGTTCTACAAGCAATTCGCCATCACCATCGCGATCTCGACGGTCATCTCTGCCTTCAATTCCCTCACGCTCTCGCCGGCGCTCAGCGCGCTCCTGCTCAAGAGCCACCACGCGCCGAAGGATCTGCCCTCGCGCCTGATGGATCGCGCCCTGGGCTGGTTCTTCCGGCCGTTCAACCGCGCCTTTGCGTGGACCGGCCGAAAATACGGCGCCGGCGTCGGCGGGATCGCCCGCAAGAGCGCCGTGGCCCTCATTCTCTACGCGGGTCTCGTTGTTCTCACGGGCTGGAGCTTCCAGAAGGTGCCGACCGGCTTCGTGCCGACGCAGGACAAGCAATACCTCGTCTCCTTCGCGCAGTTGCCCGACGGCGCATCACTCGAACGCACGCAAAAGGTAATCGAGCGGATGAGCGAAATCGGGCTGAAGGTGCCCGGCGTCGAGTCCGCGGTCGCGTTCCCCGGGTTGAGCATCAGCGGCTTCAGCGTCGCGTCGAACTCCGGCATCGTCTTCTTCTGTCTGAAGCCATTCGAGGACCGCAAATCGCCCGACCAGAGCGGCCCGGCCATCGCCGCGAAGCTCAACCAGCAGCTCTCGTCGATTCAGGAGGCCTTCGTGCTCACCGTGCCGCCGCCGCCCGTGATGGGCCTCGGCACGATCGGCGGATTCAAGGCCTACATCGAGGATCGCGCCGACCTCGGCTACGACGCGCTCTACAAAAACATTCAGACGCTTACCGGCAAGGGCATGCAGACGCCCGGGCTCGGCGGCATGTTCTCCATGTTCACGGTCAATGTTCCGCAACTCGATGCAAACATCGACCGTGTGAAGGCCAAGACGCAGGGGGTGCCGCTGCAGAATCTCTTCGAGACGATGCAGGTCTACCTCGGCTCGCTCTACGTGAATGATTTCAACCGTTTCGGGCGCACCTTTCAGGTCGTCGCGCAGGCCGAGTCGCAGTTCCGCGAGCGGCCCGAGGACATCACGCGCTTGAAGACCCGCAACGCCGCAGGCCAGATGGTCCCGCTCGGCTCGCTGATCACGGTGAAGGAAACCCACGGCCCGAACAGCGCCATGCGTTACAACGGCTATCCCGCCGCCGAGATCAATGGCGGCCCTGCGCCGGGCTTCAGCTCCGGCCAGGCCGAGGCCCTCATGACGAAGCTCGCTGCCGAAAACCTTCCGCCGGGCATGACGATGGAATGGACCGACCTGACCTACCAGCGCATCCTCGCCGGCGACACGGCGATGTATATTTACCCGCTGTGCATCCTGCTCGTCTTCCTCGTGCTCGCCGCACTGTATGAAAGCTTCCGCCTCCCGCTTGCGATCATCCTGATCGTCCCCATGTGCCTGCTCGCCGCGATTACCGGTGTGTGGTTGCAGGGCCAATGGGATCCCGCCGCGGGCGACAACAACATCTTCACGCAGATCGGCCTCATCGTGCTCGTCGGCCTTGCGTGCAAGAACGCCATCCTCATTGTCGAGTTCGCGAAGCAGAAACAGGACGAAGGCCTGGACAGCATCGCCGCCGTCGTCGAAGCGTGCCGTCTGCGCCTGCGCCCGATCCTGATGACGTCCATCGCGTTCATCGCCGGCGTCTTCCCGCTCGTGATATCGACCGGCGCCGGCTCGGAAATGCGCCGGGCCATGGGCGTCGCGGTATTCTCGGGGATGATCGGCGTGACGCTCTTCGGCCTCTTTCTCACGCCGGTCTTCTACGTGACCGTGATGAAACTCGGCCGCCGGAAAGCCGTCGCCATCGATCCGGAGACGACTTCGCGCGGCGGCACGCCCGCCATCGCGGCATCATAGCTGGGAGAACCAGAGCCGGCTTTCCCCGGGAAGCCCATGGACCTCAAGCTGACGGGTAATCTCCGCCAGCGGCGGCTCTTCGACGACGTGAAGCGGATCGCCAGGCAGATGGGGCAGCGCGGCGCGAGTAAGCGCCCAGCACGCCCAAGCCCGCCAGCGGCGCTGTTCGCGGCGCGGCTCGTTCATCCGGCCCGCGAGATGCTGGAAATGCACGCGTGGATTGCCGATCCAGGCTTCCGGCGGCGTATGGCGAAGAATCCATGCCATCGCCGCGTAGGGGAGCGGCCAGGCCGCGAGTTCCGCCTCGTCGCCGCGAAGATCCGCGCCGAAGGCCCGATCGAGTTTCAGGACGGCGCGGGCTGCGAGTCCCTTTCGCCAGACGTAGTGGCCATAGGTGAGGGCCGTCAGGTAAAATGCTCCGTTCCGGGCCGACCCGTGCGCGGCCAGGGACTGGGCATTCATTTCTGCCGGCGGGGGCGGGAGATGCGGACACGGCGGATACCCGGCCGGAAACGGTTCGACGGACGAGGAATTCACAAATTGTCGCATCGTGGTCCGCAAACGTCGGGCAATCGGATGTGTTGAAATTTTTCCAGCTGCAAAACTTTGCTTCTTGGCATACTAAATTGTCCCCCACCGCCCATGGATCGCTTCTTTTTCTACCTTCTCGGAGCCATGGCGGCCGTCCTGCTCGCGATGGTCGCCTTTGTTTCGTTCTCGCGATATCAGAAAGTGTCGGACTCGGCGGCGGCGAAAGTGGTGGTCGAAAAGCCGGAACCTTCCGCGACCCCGAAAGCGACGCCGGCGCGCTGGTCTCCTTCCGATCCGAGCGCCCTTGCGACCCCGATTCCGATGGATCAGACCATGATGGGCCGGGCGATGCCGACGCCGGTGCCCTGGTCACCTCCGAATCCGGGCAAAACCACGACGGTCATCTATCCCGGCTTCACGGTGGTGTATTCCCCGACGCTCGGTTCTCCCCTCGCCGTGCAATACGCGATGGTGCAGGGCGCAAAGCCGAAAATCTACCCGGCTCCGGCGAAGGTGGTGACTCCGAATCCGAGGCTCATCCCGGCCGCTGGGTATGCCCGGGGACCGATGGCTTTCCCGAAGTCCATCGCCCTTTACTTCGGCAAGGCCGCCGGCACGAACACGAATCTGATGACGAACGTGGCTGCGTTCAATCCCGGCACGCTCGCCGGACCGTGGAACGAACTGGCCGAGCTCGAGTTGCGCTACGCCTCGGAATACAAATGGATCGAGATCGTGGCCGGCCCGATTTTTTCCGATCCCCCGACGAAGGTCGGCGGCGTCCTCGTTCCGGCGGCGTTTTTCCGGGTTTATCGCCGCGCCTACGGCGACAGCATGGCCTTTATCGTGCCGCAGGGGGCAACCTCGACGAAGATGGAAACGTATCTTACGAGCATCTCCGCGGTAGAGGCTGCAACCGGCGTGTCCATTTTCACCAACACGGTGTCGATCGACGCCCGTGACCTGACCGCGGAGGCCGTCTGGTAGGACTTTTCCGGTGATCTTCAAATTTCGCAAAAATAATGAGTGATCTTCTCGACAACTCTTCAATCGCGCGGAACAGTAGTTCTCTCATCGATTTGAGCATTGCCCTCTCTGTCCTCTCGATCACTTTCTCGCCCAGTCCCCATCGCCCTCCTCCCATTTCGCCGCCCGTGATCGGGTGAATTTCCGCCGCCGATCATGTCCCCTGGAAATGGCCCTGCCTTTTTATCCGCTCTCGTGAACCGCGCGCCGCTATCTCTCCGGACCGCTTTGGCGGAGAATTCCTCCGTGATCAGAAGGCCGAAATTCCGTTTGCCGGCGATTTGCAGCCTTGGCGTTTTTCTGATGTCGCTGTCGCTCAGTCCGGCTCAGACACCCCCGGCCCCGGCCGCGGCAAACGCCTCGCCTCAGGATGCCCTTTCCCAGAAGTATAACGCCGGCATGGAGGCCTTCAACAAGGGCGACTACGCGGCTGCGGCTGCCAACATGCAGGAGATTCTCGGTGCGGTGACCGAGGATTCCCAGCTCGACTCGGTCTATTACACCCTCGGCGCGGCCCAGTATAACCTGCACCAGTTCGGCCCGGCGATCGAATCCCTTCGGAAATTCGTTCAGAAATATCCGAAATCGCCCAAGATCGACGATGTGACGCTCTTCATCGGGCAGGCGCAGGTCCAGATGAAGGACTACGAAGGGGCATCGAAGACCCTGGCCGCTCTTCAAAACAAGCCTGCCGTCCGGGAACAGGTGCTCCTGCTTCTCGGACAGGCCGCCAAGGATGCCGGCAAGACGGATGCCGCCATCGCGATTCTCAGGAAACTCACCGATGGCGGGGTGCATTCCATCGAAACCGCCAACGGGATGATGTTGCTGGCGGACATCTACGCGCAGACTGGAGAGACGGACAAGGCGATCACTCTCTTGAAGGCGATGCGCGAGAATACCGGTCAGCTCGACAATATCGTCCGGTTGAACGCCATGGCCGTCGAGCAGGGCGACGCGCTCCTCAAGGCCGGAAAGCCCGATCAGGCGCTTGCGAGTTACCAGCTTGTCCAGCCGCAGTCCGAGGTAATCCGGCTCCAAAAGGCCCGGATCGCGGCGATGGAGGCGAAGGTTGCGCAAAACCTCGAAGCCGTTCGCGCGGATCCGCAGCGGGCCCAGGAAATCAGTGTCACCAACGGGCAGCTCCGCAATGCTGTGGCCCAGGCGAAGGCGCAGCTCGAGGCTTTTGAAAAGACTCCCGACTTCGCCGGGCCATTCTGGCTGCGCGTCGGCCAGGCCTATTACGGCATGGACCGCAAATGGGAAGCGGCAACGGTTTACGATGAGCTGCTGCGTCGCGAACCGACGAGTGCCGAGCGCGAGTCGGCGCTGTTTGGCTTGGTGGTCACTTCCGCGGAGTTGAATCGTGGACTGATCACTCGCGATCTCGCGCAGCAATACCTCAAGGAATTTCCCAAGGGCGCGAATGCCAACACGGTGGGCTACCTGCTTGGCGCCACGGCCCTGCAAAGCGGCGATACCGAGGCCGCCGTGAAGTATTTCGGGCTCATGCTCGAGACGCAGACGGACAGCGCCTACCGAGAGCAGATTTCCTTTCTCCTCGGCAATGCCCACTTCAGCCTGGGTGACTTCGACAAGGCGAAGGCCGACTACACCAAATACCTCGAGACCTACCCAAAGGGGCAGAATGTCGAGGAAGCGGTTTATCGCACCGCGCTCGCGGCGCTCTTTGCCGGCAAATACGAGGACGCGATCAAGGGAATCAACGATTACATCAGGAAGTATCCCACGGGGAATTTCCTCGCGGATGCGAAATACCGCCTCGCCGTCTGTCAGTATGCCGCTTCGGATTATGAGAAGGTCGTGAAGGACTGCGATGCGTGGCTGAAGGAATTTCCCGGCGATGCGCTCCGCGGAGAAGTGCTGGCGCTCAAGGGAGATGCCCTGGCGCCGCTTCCAGGGCGCGAAGAAGAGGCGATCGATGCCTATATCGCTTCGTTGAACGCGGCGGGCACGGAGGAAGTGCTCACCCATTCGCTGACCGAGGGCGCCAAGCTCCTGCAGAAGCGCGGCGATTGGGAAAAGCTCGACAAGACGCTGACGGAATTCGTCGATGCGAACCCAACGAGCCCGGTGATCGTCCCGGTCGCCTACTGGATCGCCAAGGCCAAGACGAAGGAAGGCAAACCCGACGAAGCGCGTGAGGTTATTGCGGGCGTCATCAAAAAGAATATCAAGGATCCCAACCAGGCTGCCGTGGAGCAGCTGATCACGCAGCTTGCGCTCCTTACTGCGAAACGGAGGCCGGCCACGACGGCCGATCCCGCGGCCACGCCGGTCCCGGCCGCGGTGGCGCTCGTGCAGGCCACGAGGGATCTCGAGTCCCTCCTGGGAGACGCGACCGTCTCGCCAACCGCCCAGGCGCGGGTCCTTTTTGCCAAATCGGAAGTCGCGCGCCTGCGCAAGGATCCGGTCGAACAGGAGAAGAATCTTGCCGCGATCGCCGAGCTTCCGCCGGGAAAGCTCAGCCCGCTGCTGCTCGCCCAGGTCGGCGATTACCTCCTCGCGAAAGGACAGATCGACAAGGCGGATGTCTTTTTCAAGCAGCTCCTCGAGAGCTACCCGAAAAGCGACTATCTCGACTTTGCCTACAACGGCTTTGGCGAAATCGCGTATCGGAAGAAGAACTATCCCGCGGCCCTTGGCTTTTTCACCGACGCCATCGGCAAGGCCGGAGCCACGATGAAGCTCAAGGAAGTCACGATCGGCCAGGCGAAGGCGCTGCTGGCGATGGGCCGGCTCGACGAAGCGCAGAAGCTCTTCGAACAGGTGGCCTCCACCCGGGAATGGCGCGGCGAGTCCACCGCCTACTCGGTTTACTCGCTGGGCGAGATCGAGGAAAAGAAGGGCAAGCTGCCCGAGGCGATCGCCTACTACCAGCGGGTGTATGTTGCCTACCGAAAATATCTGCCATGGGTCGCGAAAGCCTATCTGAGGAGTGCCGAATGTTTTGAAAAACTCGGCAAGAAAGAGGAAGCCGTGAAAACTTATCGCGAAATGCTGTATAACAAGGCTCTCGCCGACTTCCCGGAATACGCCGAGGCTCGGAAAAAACTGGATGCTCTGGGCACGCCATGAACCGATTCCGATTCCCCCTGATTCCGCTCTTCACGGTTGTGGCGGCTGGCTCGGCCCTCGCCCAGGCTCCCGCGCCTGCGGCAAGCCGTCCCACGGCTCCGGCTCCGGCCGCTGGTGATTCGATCAAGCTGACCTTTGCCGATGGCCGGGTCGTCCCGGCCATGTCGGTGCGCCGCTCGAAGGACACCCTGCTGGCCACCGTCAGTCTCGCCGCCGGTGTGCGCGGCGACGTGGGGTATCCCATGGCGACTCTGCGCAAGATCGAGATGCCTGAGCCCCCGGCGATCAAAAAGGCCCGAAGCCTCCTGAACGCGGGGAAAGCCGCCGAGGCGGTCGTCGAGATTCGCCCGGTCGTCATCGCGCAGGCAGACCTTCGCGACATTCCCGGGAACTGGTGGGCCCCCGCGGCGCTGGTTTACGTCGACGGCCTGATTGCCCTCAAGCGCGACCGCGATGCCGAGGCCATCATCAACGATCTCGCCACCAAGTCGCAGGACCCCGAGTTGCTCCAAAGCGCCCGCATGGCTCTCGCCGAACTGTGGCTGCGCAACCAGCGGACCGACGAGGCCATGGCGATCTTCGACGCTACCATCGCCGCGAGCCAGAAGGATGCCACCCGCGCTCGCGCCTGGCGCGACAAGGGCGATGCGCTCTTTGCCAGGAAGGACTACGACGGCGCCCTGCTCGCCTATCTGCGTGTGCCGGTCTTTTATCCGGAGCAGGCCGGCGCCATGCCCGGCGCTCTTCTCGGCAGCGCCCGCGCCTTTGAAGGTTTGGCCGACTACGAGCACGCCAGTGCCCAGCTGGCCGAGCTTACGAAAAAGTATGCCGGCTCTCCCGAGGCCATCGAGGCCAGAATCGACTCCTTGCGCATCGAGAAAAAGCGTGATCCTGATTCCAACGAATCCGGGCCATCCCCGACTCCCACCCCTTAGCACCGACCCTTCCACCGCCACTCCACATCCACCATGAAAACCAGACGCCTCCACCTCATCGCGTTCGCGTTCGTCCTCGCGGCCTTCCTGCTCGGACCGGTCGCGCTTCACGCCCAAACTCCCCCCGCCGGGGAAGCGGCCCCCGCCGTGCATAAAAAGACCCTCTTCGAGATGGTCGAGGAAGGTGGCTGGGTGATGATTCCGATTGGCCTCTGCTCCATCTTCACCCTCTATCTCATCGGTGATGGCGTCATTCGCACCGGTCGGAAGAAAGCGATTCCGGAAGCGGATGAAGCCGCTCTCAAGGATCTCTTCCGCCAGGGCGATTACGTCGGAGCCTACAACTACTGTCGCGATAATCCCTCCCCGCTGACCAACGTGGTGCGCGTGGGCGTCAGTCTGCTCGGGGACGGCAAGGCCATTGTCGAAGAAGGCATGTTTGGCGAACTCGCCAAGGAGAACAGCAAGATGCAGACATGGATCAGCTATCTCTCCGTCATCGGTGTCTGCACGCCGATGATCGGGTTGCTGGGAACCGTCACGGGCATGATCAAGGCCTTTGCCACGCTGGGCAGCTCCGGCATCGGCGATCCGTCGAGCCTCTCCGCCGCCATCGGCGAGGTGCTCGTTGCGACGGCGAGCGGCCTCTTCATCGCGATTCCGGCCTTCGGCGCCTTCTACTTCCTGCGCAATCGGGCGGCGACCGTCATGCACGACATTCAGGACATCGTGAACAGCCTCTTCCGGAAGATGCCCTACGAATCTTTCGCAGGCGCTCACATCGGCGACGAGGAACTCTATGCCGCCGATCCGAACTGGATCACCCCGGCAGGCAGCGGAGACACGGCCGCCGCCTGATTCATTACCCCTGAACCCAAGAATCGACTGATATGGCTGGCGGAGGAGGCGGCGAAGGCGAACCGGAGTTTCAGATTGCTCCGATGGTCGACGTGCTGCTCGTGATTCTCATTTTCTTCATGACGATCACGTCCGCGCAGGTGCTCAAGGTGGACAAGACCATCAAACTTCCGGCGGCACCGCACGCCCTGAAGAAGGACAACCAGCGCGCCGAGGCCGTGGTGAACGTGCGCTGGGTGGAGGCGACGAACAAGGGCGAGTTTGTCTTCGACGACAAGGTCTACGCTCGTTCCAGTGACCTCGTGCCGCTCATCCGCAATGCAAAGGCGATCGGCGAGAAGAAGATTACCGCGGGAAACAATCCCAATTTTCGCATCGTGATCCGTGGCGACCGCAATGTCCCTGCGACCTATGTGGCCCAGGCCATGAATGCCACGGCCGAGGCCGGGGTCGTCGACGTGTCGTTCTCCGCGGTGAACAAGGAATAGCCCGATGAAACGTTTCGAACAGAATGTGAACGAGGGCGCCCTTGGATTCCAGATCGCGCCGATGATCGATGTCGTCTTCGTGATCATGCTGTTTTTCATGGTCATGGCGGGCGCCGTGAAAGTGGAAAAGGAACTCAACACCCAGCTCCCCGGTTCCGCGGAAACTCAGGAGGAAACTCCCTTCGTCGACGAGCAGATCATCACCATCTCCGACGTCGGCGAAATCGCCCTCAACGACGAACCGCTCGACTCCGCGACGAGCCAGGACTTGCCCCAGCTCAAGGGCACGCTCATGCGCATCAAGCAGAATGCCGATGCCGCCAAGACGCCCGCCATCGTCACCATCGTCAGCGATCCCGAGGCCAAATACAGTCGCACCGTCGATGTCCTCGACGCCCTTGCGGTCGCTCAGATCGACAGCGTCACCTTCAGCGTGTCCGAAGAGGAATAGACCATGAGCAACGACGTCCAGAATGCCGCGGCTGGCCCCGGAAAGTCCGGCAGCCGCTGGGCGTGGAAAAACCTCAAGGGCCGATTCCTGGTCATCAGCATTCTTTTCCACATCCTCCTGGCAGCCGTCGCGACCTATCTGGTGGTGCAGACCTTCACGCCTCGCAAGCAGACCTTCCAACCCGGCCCCAAGGCCGCGACGAACAAGGCGGTCGAACACAAGATCGACATGGTGAAAAAGCAGAACACCATGAGCGCGCCGGCAACGCAGCGGATCACGACCAAGGGCTTGTCCAAGGTTGTGCTGCCCGAGATGCCGGCCATGCCGACGGTTAACCCCAGCACGGCTCCGATGAGTGCGATGGGGACGGCTGGCGCCAGCTTTTCCGGAGGAGGCCCGGCGGGAGGAGTCGGCGGGGCAGGCTCGCCGTTTTTTGGTCTCAGTATCAAAAGCGACGCGCTGGTCGGGACGTTTTACGATCTCAAGCAGACTCGCGATCGGAAACCCACGCGGATCGTCACCAATCCGAAACCCAGCCCAAGCAAATACCGCGACCTGGGATACGAGGAGGTTGTTCAGCGATTCACCCGCGGCGGCTTCAAGCCCAGCACGTTCGAATCCTACTTCCGCGGGCCCAATCCCGTGTATGCCTCCCAGATTTTCATCCCCGGGATCAACGCTGCCGACGGTCCGAAGGCGTTCGGCCTCGAGAAGGAGGTCCAGCCCAGTCGCTGGGTGGTGGTTTACAGCGGCCGCGTGCGGGCGCCGGAAACGGGAAATTTCCGTTTCGTGGGCTGGGCGGACGACGTTCTCGTCGTGCGGTTCGACGGCCGGGTGGTGCTGGACGCCAGCTCCGCGCAGGCGAGTTCCTGGAAGCCGAAAGACGTCTACAACTATAAGTTTCCGCATCGAGCGTTCGCCTACGGGGGTTTCCGCGCCGGCAACTGGATGAGCGTCTCCGCCGGGAAGGATTACGATGTCGACATCATCATCGGAGAGTCGCCCGGCGGCGGTTTTTTCGCGCAATTGCTGATGGAGAAGCAGGGCGCCGCCTACGAGAAGGACCAGGATGGCAATCCCCTCCTTCCGATCTTCCGTGTTGCGAAAGTCCCCCCGCCGGACGTGTCCCGGGGCACCGGAAGCGTGCCGGTGGCCCCCGATGGTCCGGTCTGGCAGGCATTGCAGCGAACGGCTCCGACCTTCTGATCTGGCCATCGGCGCCGGCGAGTTTCCAATCCCTCAGCGGCCCCGTCCCGCTGGCCCGAAATCGCCGTTTAAGCAAAATCTTGACGGATCGCCCCGCGCGCTCCAGTTTCCTTCGTGATTGCCCCCCTAACGCAATTGAGCCTCCGCGAGCGCCCATGAAAAATTACGCCTTTCCTCTGATTGCCTGTGTTCTCCTTGGAGCGCCCCTCGTCCGCGCCGAATCGGTCTACACCGACCCCGTTGGCGTCGTGAACATCACCATCAAGGGAAATTCCGACACGATTGTCGCCGTTCCGCTGACTCCGAATCCCGACTATTCCGGCAAGGTCACTTCCGCGGCATCTGGCGGGGCGAACGCCTTCAATCTCAACGTCACTGGCACCACCGGCTGGACAGCCAACCAGTTCGCCAATCTCTACTACGTTCGGATGACCTCCGGGGCGAAGAACGGGATGTATTACACCATCACCGCAAACACGACCGGCCAGGTTACGGTGGACACCGCAGGCGATAACCTTTCGACGATCGCGGCCAACGACACGTTCAAAATCTTCAAATACTGGACGCTGGCCACGCTGTTCCCGCCCGCCAGCGCCGGCACCCCCGCCAATCCGCTGACGGCGTCCGCTTCAACGTCTCCGTTAGCTCGACAAACTCAGATTCTGATCACGGATCCGAATGTTGCCGGTATCAATAATGCCGCGACCGCTTCCTATTACTTCATTTCTGCCTCCAATTGGTATGTGTCGGGTTCCAATCAAATTTCCAATAATGTTATTCTTTATCCAGATAACTCTTTGGTAATCCGGCAGCCCGCGAGTGTTGCTTCGGATGTGGTATGGTCCTCCGCCGGCTCAGTGATGTTGAGTTCGCTCGCAATGCCTTTGCTTACGCAAGCAGTAGGTCCGCAAGATAACGCGATTGCTTTAATGCGCCCTGTTGATGTGAAGCTTTCCGATTTGGGATTGGACAGTGCGTTTACCCAGAGCTCGAGCACCTCGCCGCTTGCCCGGCGAGATCAGCTGTTTGTGTTCGATAATACCACTTCAGGAATCAATAAATCAGCCTCACGAGCGTATTATAGAACCGGTGGAACATGGCGAAAAGCGGGAGCCGATTCTGTGGTTGCCGATGGAGATGTTATTCGAGCGGGAGACGCTTTTATGATTAGAAAATTTCAAACGGGCACAGGGGCGTCTGTAGTGTGGAATAACACCGCAACTTATTGAGGAAATATCATGAGACCTTTTTTCTTAGCCTCCTTGGGATTAATCACGTTTGTCTCTTCCCTTTGTGCCGCCGGATCATATATATCGGTGGGAGCTACAGGGATCATGCGTGATAGCGCAGGAAGCATGATCCAAGCAGGGGCCATTGGTCTGCTTGTTGCGGATACCGATGGCAATGGCCTTATTGATCCATTTGGCACTACACTTTCTCTTACGGCAGGATATACCTTCGCCAATACTGGTAGTGATCTTGTCGTGGGGGTTTATCAAGCGTCGGACGTCAGCACTGATACCTCCGGAAAGATGGGATTTAATCTTAGCAACACCACGCTAACGTATTCTGGCGGTTTTGGCGCTGGAGATGCGCTTTATATTGTATGGTTTCCGACGATGACAACACCGGGCGTTACAGTTTCTTCTGGAACTTCCTATGGTGTGTTTCGCACGGATACGCCGGACTCTTTAGGGACCATGGCGTGGACCGCCCCAGCCGATGGAACCACTCAAAGCCTTTTTTCGCTAGATAATTCCCTCGGCGGAAATCCAGCGATTTCAAATTCTGCATTCACCGCGAATTTTACGGCCGTTCCGGAGCCGGCCACTGTCGGCCTGTTTGGCGTGGCTGCCTTGGGCGTGATTCTTCTCCGGAGGCGATTCCGGGCTTCCTAAGTCCGCACTTCAGGTTTTGTAGGCTCGCGCCGCTCGTGCGTCGCGGCTAGAACGTGGGCATGACGATCCTTCCGGACAGCTTTGTCGACCTGCCCACTTCACGCGGGCCAATGCGCGTGCATCTGTTTGTTCCTTCCGGTGAGGCTCGTTTCCCGGGGGTCATTTTCTATTCGGAAATCTTTCAGGTGACCGGGCCGATTCGCCGGATGGCGGCCGCGCTTGCCGGGCAGGGCTATGTGGTCGCGGTTCCCGAGGTTTATCACGAGTTCGAGCCGGCGGGGACGGTGTTGGCATATGATCAGGCCGGATCCGATCGGGGCAACGCTCTCAAGTTCACCAAGGAGATCGCGTCATCGGACGAAGATGCCGCCGTGGTCGCGACCTTTCTTTCGACGCATGGGCGCTGCACGGGACGAGTGGGCAGTTATGGAGTTTGTCTGGGCGGGCACCTTGCGGTGCGGGCGGGGTTCCATCCGCTCGTGCAGGCGGTGGCCGCTTTTTACCCGACCGACATTCATTCGGGCACCCTTGGCGCCGGAAAATGCGACGATACCCTTGCCCGCTTCGAGGGTGTGAAGACGCCGTTTCTCTTTGTCTGGGGGCGCCAGGATCCTCACGTGCCGCTGGAAGGCCGTCAAAAGATCGCCGCGCGCCTCGAGGAGGTCGGCGCGGATTTCGAGTGGCACGAGTTCAACGCCGCTCATGCCTTTTTGCGCGACGAGGGCCCGCGCTACAATCCCGCGCTGGCGCGCGTGGCGATGGAATTGCTTCTCCGCTTTTTCGAGGAGAAGCTTGCCGGTTAGCGGCCGACAGAACCGCCGGCACCGACATCGACAATGGGCGTATCGACAGCGGCATTCGTGGCGCAGCCAATGGAACCGACCGTGAGGGCGACCGCCGCGAGGAGGAATGCGAGGATTTTCATACGCGGGGAGATCGCTGCGGACCGCGTGGCTGGTCGTTGCGAATAGCCGCTAAAACAACTCGCGGGCGGGCTCCGGGGAATTGGCGGCCGTGAATTGCTGCAAGGCCGCACGCAGTTGTTCGCGGGTGTGTTCGCGCTGGATCGCGTCGATCGCGGCATTCGCGAGCACGTCGCAGCGTTCGTTCTCGGCGTGACCGGCGTGGCCCTTGAGCCATTGCCACTTGATGCGATGACGCGAGGCGGCTGCGTCCAGCGCGCGCCAGAGATCGGCGTTCTTGACGGGTTGCCGGGCTTTGGTGAGCCAGCCATTGCGCTTCCATCCATAAACCCACGACGAAATGCCGTTCTGGACGTATTTCGAGTCGGTAAAAAACTCGACGTGGCACGGTTCCTTGAGCGAGGCGAGGCCCTCGATGGCCGCCTGCAGTTCCATGCGATTGTTCGTCGTGGCCGGCACGCCGCCGCTGAGTTCCTTGCGGACATTTCCGAAGGTGAGCACAACGGCCCAGGCTCCCGGACCGGGGTTTCCCCGGCACGCTCCGTCCGAATGCACGACAACTTCCTTCACCGGACGGGATCGCGAGAGTCTTACTTGGCGGCAGTTTTGGAGGCGCGCGTCTTCGCCGGCGTGCGCTTGGCGGGGGCGCTCACGGGAGGCGTCGGAGGCGTGAAAGCGGGGCCATTCTTGCGATGCTCGAGCAGTTGCTCGGCGAGCTGGCGAATCGGCTTCATGACGCCTTTGTAGAGCTTGCCGGTCTTCTTGACCTGGCCCTGAGCGACGAGCCCCTGAAGCTTGTCGTAAGCGCGCAGGCGAAGCATTTCCTCGCCCCCGCTGGCGGCGTTGCGCGCGCGGAGCGCGGTGTGGACGATGTCGAAAAGCGCCTTGAATTCAAAAGACCTTGGGCTCGAGAGCGCGGCCACCAGTTCCTCGGTGACGTTGTCTGGGCCGCGACGGGAGAAACCGGAGAAATTCTGGCGCATAAGGAGCTAACGTAGCACGTTTTGAGTTCGCCGCGGCAAAAAAGGCGGGATCGATTTTCGATCCCGCCTTCCGGGCATCAGCCGAAACCGATGGTGCGCTTCTCCGGCGTTGCCGCCCGCTCGCCGCGGAAGATCTCCGCCAGCGAGAAGTCATCCCCTGCCGGCAGGGGGCGACCGAGGCTAACGGCCAGCCGTTCCGCGCGGGCGCGATTCATCCGGCCGAAGTGCCGGTGAGCGACCAGCCGTCCCGGCCGAAGCAACGCCGGATCGAGTTCTCGTGCCTGGCAGTTGATCGTGCAGATCACCTGGAGCCTGAGAAATTCGCCGAGAATGCCGTCCGTGATGCTGAGCAGCAGGCTGACTTCCTCGCGGTTGTCGGAACGTCGCGGCATGAGCGCATTCTCGGAGTCCTCGAGGATGACGACCATCGACGCGTCCTCGTGAAGACGGCGTTCCGATGACCAGAAGTCCACGAATTCCGCATCTCGCAGGAGGCGCAGATTCGCCGCGGCGAGGAAGTAGAATCGGTGGGTGTCCTTCAGGCGCACCATCAGCTGACGAAGATACGAGGTCTTTCCGGTGCCCGGCGGGCCGTCGAGAACGCTCAATCCGCGATGCCGCGTGGAAAGCGTGTCGACGAAAGCCTCGTGCCACGCGGGGAAGTCTTCCCCGTAGTGGAGCGCGAGCGCGGCGGAGTCCAGAAGCGCGTCGTCGCCGATGCGCACGGCCTCGGTGTCGATGCTACCGGCGGATTGCTTCACGATCTGGAAGGTCGGGAGACGGGGTTCCGCGGCCTTGCGGAACGTGCGCGCGAGACGTTCGACCGTCTCGACGGCGGTCCGGGGATCGCTGGCATAGACGGCAAGGTTGTCCTCGTCCACCCGGACGAACAGGCGTTCGCCCAGGCGGATGCATAGTTCGCACCAATAGCCGCTGCCTCGTTCCGCGTCTTCGCGGAGCGAATACCACGTCCGTTCGAGCTGGTCGGAGAAGGTCTCTGCGAGACGCTTCACGTCCCACGGACCGTCCGCGGCGCAGTAGTGTTGAGGGCCCGGGCCGAATGCGGCGCGCACGGGCTCGAGCACCCATGTCCGGCTGGAGGTTTCGTAGGCCAGCCGAGCCTGTTCGGTGTTCGCATCACGGGCGTGCCGTGAGGTCTTCAAAATGTCAGTTTTCAGATTCACAATGTTTCGAGGGCGCGCCCTGAGGGCGCAGTGGGAAAAAATTCGCGAGAGCACGAGAAGGTGCGGCTAACGAAGGCGGAATTTCCGCGGGGAAGGGCTGATCGAGCCCGGACGATGCCCCGGAAAGGCGGGGTCCGAAAATCAGCTCCGGCGGCCTGGCGCCACGAGCGGATGGAGTGCCGGAAAAGCCGCACGAACCAGCCCGGGGCGCGTGCCGCGATGCGCGGAGCGTCCAATGGACGAGGTCGATTTGAAGAGTGCGGTGAACATGAGGCCTCCTTGAAGAGAAGGCCGACGAAACGTCATTTCCCGCGAAGAAGCAAGCTCGAAAGGCCCCCGAGCCAGAGCGGGGAAGGCTCCGAACCGAGGAAGCGGGCGGGAGACTTCAGGACGCCGGCGGGTTGTTTTCCGGCGTCTGAGGAGCGGGGGCAGCGGTTTCTTCCGAGACGATCGGCTCGACTGGAGATGCCGGGATTTCCGCCGCTTCAGCCGTCGGCGAGGGCGCGGGTTCGGCGGTGGTGACGTTCTCTTCGGGAGACTCGGTCGCGGTCGCGGCGGGCTCGGGAGAAGCTGCCGCCGCCTCCGGGCGCCTGGCAGATTTCTTCGGCGGGGTGGGTGGCTTTGGCTTTCGGGCGGCTTCCAGGCCGCGCTTGATGTAGTCGATGACGTGGCCTTCGTGGATCAGCCAGGAGAGGTCGCGAATCACGGCGGCTTCGCGGTCGTCCTCGGCGCCTTCGGCCGGGACGGGGCGCAGGGCTATGAGGGCCTTGATCTGTTCGGCACGCGCGGTGGTGCCGTGGCCTTCGAGATAATCGAGAATACCGCTGAGACCTTCGGAAACGGGCGTCGCCTGGCGGTCCAGATAACGCGGCCGCGCAACGCCAACGAACGTGATGTTGTCGCGATTCTTGAAAATCTGGAGGCCGCGACCCACGAGCTGCTGGCCGAGGCCGTGCGCGAGGGGCAGGGGAAAGCGATTCAGATCTTCCCACATGGCCCGGGTGAGAAGAAGAACCGCAGGAGCGGAGTCGTTGAGCGCGGCGGGACCGGGAACAACCACGCGCTCGCGAATCTTAACGATCAGGCCCGGCGCATGATGCTGGCGAAAATGACGTTCCACGTCGGCAAGCGTCTCGAGGCCGTCGGCTTTCGGGCTTTCCGCGGGCGCTGCACCTTCTTCGGGTTTGGACTCGGATGACGTCGTTTCCTCGGCAACGGGTTCCGCCGGTGCGGCGTCTTCCGCGGGAGGCGCGACGACTTCCTCGGCAACGGGCTCGGAAACTTCCGCAGCGGGTTCCTCGGGGGAAGCGGCGGGCGGCACTTCGGCAACCGCTTCCGCAGGAGCGGGCTCGGCGGGCTTTTCCGTGATCGGGTAGAAGACGTCCTTCGAGCTCTGCTCTTCCTTCCAGCGGGCGATGGCCTCCTCGTCGCGATCCATGCGGATGCGGCTCTTGAAGGCCTCGAAGGGCATGTTTGCGAATCGCTCGGCGTGGAGTTGCCGGATCTTTGCCTGATAGTCGTGGTAATTTGGCGGGCCGAGGAGGACGCCGCTCATGCCGCAGACGGCTACGAAGGGATAGGTTCCCTTGGGCGGATCAATCGCGATGCGCTCGCGGCGGTAGTGTTTGTCGAGGTGGCGGGCCAGGAAGTCGCTGACGGCGTCGGCTTTGCTCAGCCAGACGCTGCCGTCGGTCTTGAGCTGGAACAGCGAAGGGGCCTCGGCGGAGGCGCGCTTGAATTCCACGAGATAACGCTCGGATTTCTCGAGGACGAGACGGGCGAGGTCGAAGAGCGGGTAGGCCTTGGCCGCGGTCTTGATTTGCTTCGCGAGGCCGTCGACGCCGTGGCGATCGGGGAAAAAGTGGATCGTCCATCCCTCGAGGGGCCGCTGGCTGGGCTCCCGCTCCGGGCGGCGTTCGCGGTCGTCTGCGCGGTCACGGCGGGGACCTCCGGGGCCGGAGCGTTTGCCGCCGGGGCGCGCGTTGCCGCCATCCCGGCGCGGACCGCGATCCGGGCGGCCACCGCTCCAGTCGTCGCGACGCTTGCCGCCATCTCCGCGATCATTGCCGTGCCTGGCGGCGAGCCGGGCGATTTGCTTCGAGGCGTCCGCGTCCTTGGCCCAGGCGGGCGCAAAGCTCAGGGACAAATCGATCGCGGCAAGATCGGGTGGGGACGATGGCTCATCACTCATGGGAGAACGATGCTAGCACGGGATCATGGGAACGGGAAAAGATCATTCAACGAGTCCCTGATATGCGAATCGAGGATTTCACCCACTTGAGTTTGTGGCCGCGAGTCCGATGTTGAGGGAAAACCCATCTCAACACGCCATGAACCCATCCCCCGAGACCCCTGACATCCCCTTCGAGAAACGTGTGGATTCCGACGCCCTCGATCACGCCACGGAAACCCAGCGCGCCGTGCGCGAAGGTCGCCGCCATTCCGGCCAGTCGATGCAGCACGAATCCGACGACGCGAAGCATTCGCATCGGCAGCCGGACATGCCCTGGCAGATCGACTGATTCCCGATCTCCGGCACGTTGCTGAAAAATTCGCCGACGGCGAGACGGTCATCGACCGTTCCGCCGCCGGTTGCCTACAGTCGCAGCATGCGACTCGCCCAAAATCAGATCTGGAAGCAGGGCGATATGTATCTGCGGATCGTGCATCTCGAGCGTCTCGAGGTGCGATACAAGGCCATCACCGATATCATCACGGGAAACGGCCGGCATCATCACGTCAGCAAAAAGGCGTTCTGCCGCCTGTTGAAGGGCGCGACGTTGCTCACGCCGGATGAAGTGCGGGGGCTGTGGGCCAGTCTCCCGCCCGAAACGTAGCTGTGAATGGACAAGGCGGCTTTCGGCCTTTAGGGATGAGGGAAGTTTTCACTCTCCCTGCCGCTGGCTGACATGTTGACCTCGTCCCTTGGAAAATTTGCGCTTCTCGCCTCTGTCGGGGTGGTCGTCAGCGGCGTCCGGGCTGCGCAGCCGAAGGTCGAACCTGGTCTCGAGACGGCCGTGCGCTGGATCTGGGAGGTGCAGCCCTCTCCCGGCGCTGGATGGATGTTCGCTCGCACCGTGCTGCCGATGCCCGTCGTCCCGGCCGTTCCGATGAATCCCGGCGCACCCGGCGCGCCGACCGCGCTCCCGGCCGGCCGGCCGGATACCTACACGATCCAGCGCGGGGATGCGCTCATCATCATCAGCCGGAAATTCAAGGTGCCGGTCGAGTTGCTCAAGGAGGTCAATGGACTCACGAGCAACGTCATTCGCGCCGGCGATGTCCTGCGCATCCCGTCGCTCGCCGAGGTGCAGGCCCGGGCGCCGGTGCCGACGCCGAAGCCCCTCGCCACCGCGAAGCCCGGAGCAAAATCGGCCGCTCCTGCGGGTGCGGACCTGCTCACGCTCCAGGTGTTTCTGGACCGCGAACGCTTTTCGGTGGGGCCGATCGACGGCCAGAACTCGCCGACTTTTCAGAAAATTTTGCGGATTTATCAGGCCGCGCATCCCGAGACGCAGGATCCCGCCGTGCTGAGCCAGAAGGCGCACGCCGCGGTGGCCGAGCCGCTCGGGCGCTACACGCTTCGCCCCGAGGATTTTCGCTTCATCGCGCCGCCCAAGGCTGAACTCGCTTCCGCCGTGGCGACCCCCACGCCGACGCCCTCGAAGAAGCGCAAGGCCCCGCCGGCGCCGGTCGTCATCCAGGCTCGACCTGCCTACAAGGAACTCGTCGAGTCGCCGATGCTGGCCTACCGCACGCCGTGGGAGTTCGTGGCGGAGAAGTTCCATTGCAGCGAGGCGTATCTGCGCGCGATCAATGCCGAGATTCGCGATGTGCCGACCGTGGGCACCGAGTTGCGCGTGCCGAATGTCGCGCCGTTTGTGATCGAGCGCGCGCTCCAGGAACCGTTGCAACCGCCGTCCGACCCGCAAAGCCCGGTGACCGCCGCGGTGGTGGATCTGTCCGTGCTGCAGATTTCCAAAGGCGGGACGGTGATTGCGGCGATGCCGTTGTCGATCGCCCGGCCCGGGCTGCGCGGGCGCGATCCGTGGACGATCCTTGGCCCGATTCCGCGGCCGCAGCTTTCGACGATGCAGGAGCTGCGCGTGAAGCCGCAGCCGCCGACACGCATTTACGGTCGTGAGAGCGATCCCACGCCGACGCCCACGCCGCGCCCGCTCGTTCACCAGACGCTCGCGGCCGGCCCGAACAACCCGGTCGGGGTGCTCTGGATCAATCTCGCGAGGGCGGGCAGCACCGAGCCGCTGCCCTACGGCCTGCACGGCACGAGCATTCCCGACTACATGGAAAATCAGGAAAGCCTCGGCGGCCTGCGGTTGACGAACTGGGATGTCGTGCGCGCGGTTCGCCTGCTGCCGCCCGGGACGGTGCTCGAGTGGACGCAGGGGCCCGCGTTGCCGGCCAACGCGCCGACGGCGGTGGCCCAGCCGGCCGGCTGACGATCGCCTTTCGGCGATCGCCGCGGGCCGCGGGATTCGTTATTTCGTGACGAGTTGCTCGAGGAGTGAGTTGATGCGCCTGAGCATTGCGTTCGGGTCCTCCAGCAGGCCGGCGCTGATGAGGGCGTTGTCGTAGATCTGCTCGGCGACCTGCTTCGCGAGGTCGGGATTGCTCGCGCGCGTCGCTTCGAGACCGGCCATCATCGGATGGGCGGGATTGATCTCGAGATTCTGCTTGAAGGGATTTTCCTCGCCGCGGTTGAGGTTCTTGAGAATGCGGCGCATGCTCGAGGTCATGCCCTTGTCGCTCTCGACGACAACGGCGGGGC
>DATCRI010000067.1 GCA_036569045.1 Chthoniobacterales bacterium
GGTCTGTTGCTCGACCGCCCGCCGACGCCGCTGAACAGCATCGGCGCGGCCGGCCTCGTGATCCTGCTCGGCGACTCGAGCCAGCTCTTCAACTCCGGCTTCCAGCTCTCCTTCGGCGCGGTGACGGCGATTATTTTCTTCGCCCACCCGCTCCGCAGCCGCATCACCGCGCGGTTCGAGCCGGATCCCTTCCTGCCCACGCGTCTCATCGGGCCGCTGCACCACCTTGCGCTGAAGCTCGCCGGCGTGGCGGCCACTCTCGTCGCGGTCTCCTTCGCCGCGTGGCTCGTCTCGCTCCCGCTCACGATCTGGTATTTCCACCTCGTCTCGCTCTCGTCGATTCCCGCGAATCTCTTCGCCGTGCCGCTCTCGAGCGCCGTGCTCGGCCTCGCGGCGATCTCGATCGTGAGCGGCATCGTGTCGCCGTGGCTGGCGACGGTGTTCAATCACGCGAACTTCCTGCTCGCGAAACTGCTCCTCGTCATCGTGCAGGCCTTTGCCGCGATTCCCGGCTCGTCGTTCTACGTCGGCCCGGCCGCGCCTGCCGGCACCTTCGCCACGCTCACCGTGCTCGACGCCGGGGCGGGCGGCAGCGCCGTGCTTCTCGCGGACGGCCTCTCGTGGGTGATCGACCCGGGCGGCGAGTTCTTCGCGGACACGGTGACGATTCCCTTCCTGCGCATGCACGGCGTGAACGCCCTCGACGGACTCGCGCTCACCCACGGCGACGCGAAGCACATCGGCGGCACCGAGCGCCTGCTCGACACCATCCCGCCGCGCGAGGTCCTCGACTCCGGTCTGCCGGACCGCTCGCCGAACCGCAAACGCGTCCTCGCCATACTTGCCGCCCGCGACATTCCGCTCGTTCGCGCGCAGACCGGGCTCACGCTCCCGCTCGCTCCGATCCCCCCGCCCGCGCGCCTCACGGTGCTGTATCCGCCAGCGAATGCGCGCGGCATCTCCGCCGACGACAAGGCCCTCGTTCTCCGCATCGAGGCGGGCGGATTCACCGCGCTGCTCATGTCCGACGCGGGCGTCGCCACCGAGCAATGGCTCCTCGCCCATGCGCCGAAGGAACTCGCCTGCGACCTCCTCGTGATGGGCCGCCACATCTCGGGATTGTCCGGCGATCCCGACTTCCTCCGCGCCGCGAAGCCGCAGGCCCTCATCGCCAGCGTCGCGGACTTTCCGCCGACCGAACGCCTCCGCCCCGGCTGGCCGGAGGCCGTTCACGCCCTCGGCATCGCCCTCTATCGCCAGGATGAAACCGGCGCCGTCACCGTGACCGTGCAGCGCGGGCAATTCACGGCAACACCTTTCCTTGCCACGGGCGGAGCGCCGCGCATGTTTCCCCTCTCGCATGCACCCGATCCTCTCCGTTGAAAATCTCTCGATCCGTCGCGGCGCCGCCACCCTCGTGGAATCCGTCGACTGGGCCGTGCGCCCCGGCGAACATTGGGTGATCCTCGGCGCGAACGGCTCCGGCAAGACGTCGCTTCTCCGCGCTCTCGGCGGCTACCTCACGCCCACCGAAGGCGAGGTTCGCCTGCTCGGTGAGACCTTTGGCGAGGCCGATTGGCGCGAACTCCGCACCCGGCTCGGCTTCGTCAGCGCCAGTATCGCCCAGCTCCTCCACGACGAAGACCCCGCTCTCGAGATCGTCGCCGGCGGCCGGCAGGCGATGGCCGGTTACTGGGGCGAACTCCCCCCGGCCGATCGCACCACCGCCCAGCGCCTCCTGCGGGAGCTCGACGCCGCCGACCTCGCCACGAAGCCCTGGCAAATCCTTTCGCAGGGCGAGCGCCAGCGCGTGCTCATCGCTCGCGCCCTCATGGCAAATCCCGGCCTGCTCCTGCTCGACGAACCCTGCGCCGGACTCGATCCCGTCGCCCGCGAGCGTTTCCTCGCCATCGTCCAGCGCCTCGGTTCCCGCACCCGCGCCGTCCCCCTCGTCCTCGTCACCCACCACGTCGAGGAAATCCTCCCCGTCTTCACCCACGCCCTCATCCTTTGCCATGGCCGCGTCTTCGCCACCGGCCCCGTCGCCAGCGTCATCACCGAGCGCATTCTCTCCGACGCCTTCAAGGCCCCGCTACGGCTCATCCGCCGGCAGGGCCGCTTCCGCATCCAACCCCTTGCGACCGAAGCGTAGTTTTTTCCTTGTCTCGACTCCCGCCCCTCCCAACCGTAAACTGACACAACAATGGAACTCACCCAGCTTACTCCCGCCGCTCTCAGCGAGCTCATCCAGCTCGTCGAAAAGAAACAGAGCCTGCTCGATCAGATCGCCAAGATCGAAGCCGACATGGAAGCCGTCGTCACCGGCAAGGCTCCTAAGACCGCTGTCGCCAGGGCCCCGCGCACTCCGGCCCCGCCGAAAGCCGCGCCCGCTCCCAAGGAAGCCCCCGCCCCGAAAGCCGCCGCCCCCGTCCGCGCCAAACGCGGCGCGTTGAAGGAAGGCATCCTCGCCGCCCTCGAGGCCGCCGGCCCGGAAGGCCTTTCCGTCAGCGAACTCTCGAACAAGCTCGGCGTCGAACCCGCCAACGTCCACGTCTGGTTCTCCACCACCGGCAAGAAGCTCACCGAGATCAGCAAAGTGGCCGCCGGCCGCTACGCCCTTGGCGCCGCCGCCCCCGTTGCCGCTGCCGCCGTCGTTGAAGAAGCTCCCGCCGCCACGCCGGAGCCCGCGCACGAACACGTCGCCGCCGTCCTCGAAGCTCCCGCCGAATCGAAACCCGAAGCCGTCTCGACTCCGGAGCCCGCTCCAGCGGCCCCCGAGCCCATCGTCGAGGAAACGCCGGTGATCGACCCGGTCGTCGAAGAGGCCCCCGTCGCCGAATCCACGATCGAACTCGAGCCCGAGGCCGACGCTCCCGCCCCTGAAGATGTCGAGGATTCCGCCAGCAAGCGCGACGAGCTTCTCCTCTCCTCCGACTAATCGCCGAAATCTCGAACGAGGCCGCCGCGCAAACCGCCGGCGGCCTTTTCCGTTTTCCGAGACCGCGAACTCCCCCGAACCGCCGCCCAAAAAATTTCCTCACGCGGCACGCTTGCAATCGGCGGCGCAGTCCGTATTCTAACCGTCCCTTCCCGAAGGCTGGATAGCTCAGTTGGCAGAGCAGAGGACTGAAAATCCTCGTGTCGGGGGTTCGATTCCCTCTCCAGCCACCACTCTCAACTCTCTGGAGAGTGCCTTAAATACAAGCTCTACAGGCTTTTCACTGTATTTCACCCGTTCCAACAGAAGGCGCACGAAATCGACGAGAAGGGGCTGAATTTATACGCCACTTCTCCGCCCGATTCGAAAATTGTCCGCCCGCGATCGACCGAGCGGCCACCGAGAAAAATCACTCCAGTCGATAACTACCGCGGCCGCGTGTAGCGGCATTGGGGAAATGCCGAGCACCCCAGAAAAATTCCGCCGGCATTTCGGCCGCGCCAGGCGGTTTGCTCCGCCAAGGCTCCGCCGCATTTGAGACATGGCTGCCAGATCCTTTGCAGGCAGGCCAACAGGTTCTCAGATTTCCCGGTGGCCTGATCCAAAGGCGGATGGCTCTCGGGACGGGAAGTTTCGGCTTCATGCGCAACGATGTGCACGAAATCCAGAGCGCGTGAAGCGGGCATGGCCGCCCCGTGGCATGTCGAGTGCTGAATGTTCACCCGACAGCGCGACCCGATGGTCGTGCGGAAAATTCAACACAACCACTCACACATC
The DNA here is from genome assembly GCA_036569045.1 of Chthoniobacterales bacterium. Classification (NCBI taxonomy): domain Bacteria; kingdom Pseudomonadati; phylum Verrucomicrobiota; class Spartobacteria; order Chthoniobacterales; species Chthoniobacterales bacterium. Next base: position 3,716 of record DATCRI010000067.1, read on the forward strand.
ATGCCCACTGTAAACATTCCGGCCTACAAAAACGGCGACATCCTTGTCGATTACGAGGAGAAGGTCTTCGAAGACGTCAAAGCGAATCCCGGCGAGAAGGCGCTCGTCACGTTTCACGGCCTGGCGATGGAAGGCTCCATCGGCCTCGTGAACACGCTCAACGCCACACGATTGCTCCGCAAGGGCTACGAGACCTCGATCCTGCTTTACGGGCCGGGCGTGACGCTGGGTTTCCAGCGCGGCTTCCCGACGCTCGGCGACGAGGCATTTCCGGGGCATCTCGTCATCAACCAGCGTCTTGCGAAGTTCATGGAGGAGGGCGGCAAGGTCTATGCCTGCCGGTTCGCGGCGCAGGCTCTCTACGGGCAAACGGAGAAGGCGTTCATTCCGGGAATCCGCCCGATCAACCCGCTGGACGTGCTCGACATCGTGCTGCTGCACCAGCGGGCGAATGCCGTGATGATCCATTCCTGGAATCTGTAGGCCGCGGGGGTGTCGCTTCCATGAGCAAGGCCACCATTCGCGCCGCGGCGGTGCAGATCGCCCCGGTGCTCCAGAATCGCGACGGCACCACGGAGAAGATCCTCGACGCCATGTCGAGGGCGGCGGGGCAGGGCGCGCAACTCATTGTCTTTCCGGAGACATTTGTTCCGAGCTACCCGTATTTCTCCTTCGTGCTGCCGGCGGTGCGGATGGGCGCGCCCCATCTCGAGCTTTACGAGCAGGCCGTGGAGGTGCCAGGGCCGGTCACGGAGGCTGTGTCGGCGCAGGCGCGCCGGCTCGGGCTGGTCGTGGTGCTGGGCGTGAACGAGCGCGATCACGGCTCGCTCTTCAACGCGCAGCTTGTCTTCGATGCGGACGGCACGCTCGTGCTCAAGCGCCGAAAGATCACGCCCACGTATCACGAGCGCATGGTCTGGGGACAGGGCGACGGCAGCGGCCTGCGGGCCGTGGAAACGGCGGTGGGGCGCGTGGGCGCGCTGGCATGCTGGGAGCATTACAATCCCCTGGCGCGGTATGCGCTCATGGCCGGGCACGAGGAGATTCATTGCAGCCAGTTTCCCGGGTCCATGGTCGGGCCGATCTTCGCCAGCCAGATGGAGGTGACGATCCGCCATCACGCGCTGGAATCGGGCTGCTTCGTGGTGAACTCCACGGGGTGGCTTACCGACGAGCAGATCGGCGCGATCACGCCGGACCCTTCGCTGCAAAAGGCCCTGCGGGGCGGCTGCCACACGGCGATCGTCTCGCCCGAGGGCGCGCATCTTTGCGAGCCGATCACCGAAGGGGAAGGTATCGCCATTGCCGATCTCGACATGGCGCTCATCACGAAGCGCAAGCGCATGATGGATTCCGTGGGGCATTACGCGCGGCCGGAGCTGCTTTCGCTCGTTGTGGACCGCACGGCCTACGCGCCGGTGAGCGCCGCGCCGGCGGCCGGTGAAATTTTGCCCGGCTTCCCGCCGGCGCAGGGCATCGAAGAACTGGAGGTTTCCAATGGTTGATTTCCCAACAGTGCTGGCCGCGAGGAAGCAGACTCTTCTTTCCGAGCTGCAATCGCGCGGGTTGCGCCTGGAGAGCGGCATCCTGGGCGCGCCCGGGCGGAAAGGCGGTGCCGGCCCGACCGATCACAAGGCGGTAACGGTGCTCGGAACCACGATCATGGCGCCGATTCACACGGACGGCGCGGCGCGGTCGCCGTTCGTCGCGACGGCGCCGGACGCGAAGGGCGTCTCGCGGCTGGAGCAGGACGGAGAGCCGCTCTGCGAGGTGAGTTTTCCGCCCGAGCCGGCGTTCTACGGACTGAGCACGGCGGAAGGCGTGCCGTATTGGCAGATCGCGCAGCTTCACTCCCGTGACACGCTGGCGACCACGGTGCTGCAGACGTGCATTCGCTACGGGAACGCGAGCACGAAGTGCCAGTTCTGCGCGATCGGCGAGTCGCTGCGTGCCGGACGCACGATCGCGCGCAAATCCCCGGCCCAGCTCGCGGAGGTCGCCGCGGCCGCCCAGCGGCTCGACGGCATCCGCAATGTCGTGATGACGACCGGCACGCCGGCCACGGACGATCGCGGCGCGGGCGTGCTCGCCGAGTCTGCGGCGGCGATCAAGGCGGCCACGGGGCTGCCGATCCAGGCCCAATGCGAGCCGCCGGCCGACTTTGCTTGGTTCCAGCGATTGAGCGACGCCGGCGTGGATGCGCTTGGCATGCACCTCGAGGCGTGGGACGAGTCCGTACGCCGGCGGATCATGCCGGGCAAGGCCGAGGTGCCGCGCGCCTTTTACATGGAGGCGTTCGACGCGGCGGTGGAGGTGTTTGGCCGCGGACAGGTGAGCACGTATCTGCTCGCGGGGCTGGGAGATTCCGCCGCGGATCTTCTCGAGGCCGCGAGGGAGTTGATCGCGCGCGGGGTGTATCCCTTCATCGTGCCGTTCGTCCCCGTCACGGGCACGCCGCTGGCGGGTCACCCGCCGCCGAGTCCCGAGTTCATGCGCGCCGTGCTCGCTCCGGTCGGCGAGTGGCTGACCGAAGCAGGCATGACGTCCGACACCGCGAAGGCCGGCTGCACCAAGTGCGCCGCCTGCTCGTCGCTTTCCGCCTTTGAAAATCGCACCGCCTGCGCGGCCTGAACCCGAAAATCACCCACACCATGCCCGAAATTGTTCTGACCATTGAACTCCCCGACGGGAAAGCACTGCCGTGCTACTCGCCGTCCACCATCATCCGCTCGCATTTCCAGGTCGGCGAGACCCTCACCGTCCACGAGTTTGTGCAGCGCAGCCGCGTGGCTTTCGCCGCGGCCTCCGAGCGCGTGCGTGCGCGCTACGGCTTCGCCTGCTCGGCCGCCGCGGGGCAGCTCGCCGAGATCGAGGCGCAATCCTCCCTCTACGCCGGCGACGCCGAGGTGCGCATCCTTTCCATCACCTGAACCCCTGCTTCAACCCACCACCATGACTCCGCGACTTTCCGAGGCGACCCGCCTCGCCCAGCCCGACAACCACTACACCGTCATCATCATCGGCGGAGGCCAGGCCGGCCTCTCGATGAGCTACTGCCTCAAGCAACGCGGCATCGACCATCTCCTCTTCGAGAAGAAGCGGGTCGGCGAGGCGTGGCGCTCCGAGCGCTGGGACACGTTCTGCCTCGTCACGCCGAACTGGCAGTGCGCCCTGCCCGGCTTCGACTACCCGGGCGACGATCCCAAGGGGTTCATGAAGAAGGACGAGATCGTGGCCTACATCGAGGATTACGTGAGATCGTTTTCCCCGCCGGTGCGCGAGGGCGAGGCGGTCTCCCGACTCTGCCAGCTCGGCGATCACGAGTTCGAGGTCACAACGGACAAGGGCGTCTATACGGCCAACCACGTCGTCGTGGCCACGGGCGGCTTTCATCGGCCGGAGATTCCGCGAATGGGCGAGCGCCTGCCCGGCGGGATCGTGCAGATGCACTCGCTTCGTTACACGAATCCCGAGTCGCTGCCGCCCGGCGAAGTCCTCGTGGTCGGCTCCGGCCAATCCGGCTGCCAGATCGTGGAAGACCTCCATTTCACGGGTCGCCGCGTCCACCTCTGCGTCGGCGGGGCGCCCCGAACGGCGCGGCGTTACCGCGGTCGCGATGTCGTGGAATGGCTGCACGACATGGGCTACTACGACAGGCCCGTGCACGAGCATCCCGACCGCGAGAACGTGCGCCTGAAGACGAACCACTACGTGACCGGCCGTGACGGCGGGCGCGACATCGACCTCCGGAAACTCGCGACGGAGGGCGTGCAGCTCTACGGCACCCTCACCGATATCCGCGACGGCAGGCTGCGTTTCGCGCCCGATCTCACGAAGAACCTCGACCATGCCGACGCCGTCGCCGAGAGCATCAAGGATTCCATCGACAAATACATCGCCGCGCAGGGCATCGCCGCGCCCGAAGAGCCCCGCTACACCCCCGCCTGGGCGCCGCCGGCCGATCCCCTCGAGCTCGATCTCGCCGACGCGAACATCAGCGCCGTGATCTGGTGCACGGGCATCCCGACCGACTACCGCTGGGTGGACATCCCGCTCTTCGACGGCAGGGGCTATCCCAGCCACGTTCGCGGCGTGACCTCCGTGCCCGGCGTCTATTTCGTCGGCCTGCCGTGGCAATACACCTGGGGCTCGGGACGGTTCTCCGGCGTCGCCCGCGACGCGTGGCATGTGGCCGACGTGATCACGAACCGCCAGCAGGCGCCGAAAATCGCCAGCGAGCAGGCCCTCAATGTCTGGGCCCTTGGCTCCTGAGGCCGCACCCCATTTGGCATGAACTTTGCGTCAACCACGAAGTGAAGGAGTTTGCACCATGATTCTCGAACGCGTCCCGCCCTACCGTCCCGCGGATTTCGTCTTCAAGGTTGCCCGGTCGCCGCACGAGCTGGCGGGCTACTGGAATCTTCGCCAGGAGGTCTTCTGCGAGGAACAGCACGTCTTCGGCGAGCACGACCGCGACGCGATCGACGAGCGCGCGATCCCCATTATTTGCGCCACGATCATCGCCGGCATGGTGGACGAAGTCGTGGGCGCCGTGCGCATCGACGAGCGCTCGCCGCGCGAGTGGTATGGCAGCCGGCTGTGCGTGAGCAGGCCGTATCGCCGCCTGCTCGAGCTCAGCCCCGGCGTGAGCCTGCGGAATCACCAGCCCGTCTACAAGGGCTTCGGCGCGCTGGGAGCGGGGCTCATCTACAAGGCGGTCTCCCTCGCGAACGCCCTCGGCTGCGACCGCTTCCTCGCCAACGTGCAGGAGCAGAACGCCCGCTTCTTCCAGCGCCTCCACTGGCAGACGCTCGGCGAGCAGATGCTCTTCGGACGGCGGCACATTCACATGGAAGCCCAGCTCGACCGCTATCCGCCAGCGAAGCTCGTCGAGTTCGAGGCGTGTGTCGATGCCCGGGCCAAAGCCGCTTGACGAACTCGTTCGCGCCCTGCGCGCGCACCCGAACGTCCGCGAGAAGCTCCACATCGCCTCCGCCTACGCGCCGGCGCTTTCCGTCGCGGGCTCCGTGGCGGTTGGCGACGACGCGTCCGCGATTCCCGACGGGGACGGCTACCTCCTGCTGGCCGCGGAGGGCATGATGGAGGCATTCATCGAGCGCGATCCGTGGTTTGCGGGGTATTGCGCGGTGATGGTCAATATCAGTGACATCGCCGCCATGGGCGGGCATCCCACCGCCATCGTCGATGTGCTTTGGGCCCACGAAGATTCCGTCGTCGCGCGCGAGATCTGGGCCGGGATGCAGGCGGCCAGCGTCGCCTATGACGTGCCCATCGTGGGCGGGCACACCACGCGCTTTCCAGCGGAACGCACGCCGCTGCTTGCCGCGGCGGTGCTTGGCCGTGCGCGAAAGCTGATCAGCAGCTTCGCCGCACGCCCGGGCGACGACCTGCTCATGGCCGTGGATCTGCGCGCCGCCTACCGCGGGGAAGGGACGCTTTTCTGGAACGCCAGCGTCGGCAGCCCCGCCGGGCGTCTGCGCGGCGATCTCGACCTGCTGCCGGAGCTCGCGGAGGCCGGCCTCGTCACCGCCGGGAAGGATATCAGCAACGGCGGCGTGCCCGGCACGCTCTCCATGTTGCTTGCGACATCACGATGCGGCGCGACGCTCGATCTCGACGCGCTCCCGCAGCCCGATGGCGTGGAACTCGAGCGCTGGCTGCTCTCCTTCCCGAGCTACGGATTCCTGCTGACCGCGGACCCCGCGCATACGAATGCCGTGGCCGAGAAGTTTCGCGAGCGCGGACTCACCTGCGCGCGCATCGGCCGGCTCGACTCCGGCCCGGCCATCCATTTCACGCAAGGCGGAGCGACCGCCGAATTTGTGCGTGTCCACGGGGAGCCATGGCGAAATCCTTGAACATGGCCGAGGTGGCCCGCACGATGGGCGTTTCGGCCTCCACCGTCTCGCGCGCCCTGCGCAACGACCCGCGCATCAGCCCCTCGGTGCGGGAACGAGCGCGGCTGATCGCCGAGGAAATGGGCTATCGCCCGAATCCCCTCGTGAGCGCGCTCATGTCCACGCGCCGGCGGCGCGCCGGAAACGGCGAGGTGGACGTCATCGCTCTCGTCACGCATTACGGCGGCCCGCAGGACTGGCGGGCAAAGGACGTGTGCCGATGGGAGTTCAACGGCATCCAGGCGCGCGCCGACGCGCTTGGGTTTCGCATCGAGATATTCTCGCTCAACGCGTATCGCGGGAATGCGGATCGCCTGGCGGCCACCCTGCGCACGCGCGGCATCCGCGGCGTGTTGCTGGGCTTCGCCCGCGAGGAGGAGGAAATCGCGTTTCCAATGGAGGGATTCGCCGTGGCGGGACTAAGCGCGTATTTTCGGAACATCACCGTCGATCGCGCGAACTTCCACGGCTTCTTCAACGTCCAGCTCGCGCTCGACGAAATCCGCCGCGCCGGCTATCGCCGTCCCGCGCTCGCCGTGCCCGAGTTCAACAATCGCCTCTCGAACAATCTCTGGTCAGGCGCCTTCCTCGACTGGCAGCGCAGCGTGCCGAAGAAGGATCAATGCGCGCCTTTCATCCCCTCGGGAGATGTCGATCCCGCATGCTTCTACGACTGGCTCTATCGCAACAATCCCGACGCCCTGCTCGTTTACAAGCTGCCGCTCCGCAGTCTGCTCGCAAAGAAGAAGATATGGGTGCCTCAGGACATCGGCCTCGCCTACCTCTACCGCACCGCTGACGAAATGGGTGGCGCGGCGGGCATCGATGGCAACCTTTCCGCTGTGGGCGCGGCCGCGCTCGACCTTGTCGTCGAGAAGCTGAATACGAACGCACTCGGCGCGGGTCCCCTCCCGAAGGAAGTGCTCATCAAAGGACGCTGGCAAAGCGGTGACACGCTGCCATTGGTGAAATAACGCCCTCGACGAACAGTCTAAGCCCGTTCCTTTCTGCCGGAAAAATTTTGTAAGGATCTCTCGTCCGGACCGACCAATCGGCGGGATGGCTGAAACGATTGTCAGTGGGTTCTGGATAGGCGTCGCGATCTACGCGGCGCTGGGTATCGGATTTTCGATTCCGTTCGTGCGTCATTGGTCTGGAAAACTGGACCCCTCGGCGAAGGCGGGTTCCCGGGGATTTCGCCTCGCGATCCTCCCGGCCACGGTGGCGCTCTGGCCCCTGCTCCTGCGCAAGGTGTCTCGGCGATCGGGGCCCCCTCTCGACATCGAATGGCCCATCCCGCCGGCGGCTCAGCGACGCCTCCACGGACTCGCCTTTATCCTTATCGCCCTGTTTGTTCCCTTGATCGGCATCGCCGCTCTGAGGTTCCGAGTCGAGCCCCCGTCGTCCCGCATCCCTCTCAACGAGGCCGCAAATTCCACCGAAGTCGCCATCGCCTCCCTCGCGGCAACGAAGCTTCCCATTCGCGCGGAAACCACCCTCGTCGCCGGCCGGCGGACCCTGCGACTGGTCATCTCCCGTCCCCTCGCCGATCCGGTTGTGGCCGTCTATTGGAGCCCGGCCGCCATCGCCGACGGCATCAGTCCCGAGGCGGTTTTTCTTGGCACCATCTGGGGCCCAGCCCGTCTCGCCTTTCCTCTCCCATCCGGAGCCGAGGGCGGCGTCCTGACCTTCATCGCTCTCGCCGGAGAGCAGCGCGTCCTCGAGATCCTTCCCCTTCCCTGACCCATGTCCGTCTCCTACCTCGCCGTCGGCTGGAACCGGCAAAAGCGGCGCTACGACCTCGCCCTCGGGCTGGCCCTGGCCCTCGGCGCGATTGTCTACGCAGCCATCACCTTTCTGCTGCGCCCCGCGACCACGGTCGAAACGTTCGTGATTCGCTTCACCGCCATCGCCGCGCTCGCATTGCTTCATGTCATCCTCGTAATCGGCCCGCTCACCCGACTGGACCGCCGCTTCCTGCCGCTGCTCTACAATCGCCGCCATCTCGGCGTAACGATGTTCCTGCTGGCCCTGGGGCACGGAATCTTCGCCATCGTCCAGTTCCACGCCGGCGGCGATGTGAATCCCCTCGTGAGCGTGCTCACCGCCTGTCGCCGCGATTATCTATCCGGAGACATCGGCCAGTTCCCATTCGAGGCGCTGGGACTCACCGCACTCGTCATCCTGTTCGTCATGGCCGCCACCAGCCACGACTTCTGGTTGAAGAACCTCGGCCCGTCGTTCTGGAAGACGCTCCACATGCTCGTCTATGCGGCGTATGCGCTCATCCTCGCGCACGTCTGTCTCGGTGCATTGCAATCCGAGCGCGCCCCGGCGCTGGCGATTCTGCTCGGCTCCGGCTTCGCGGTCGTTGTCTCGCTCCATCTCGCCGCGTTCGCCCGGGAACGCCGCATCGATCGCCAGCGAATCCTTGCCCGCGACGACGGATTCGTGCCCGTTCTGCGCGCAGATGGCCTCGAGGAAGGCATCGGCAAGGTCGTCATGGCCGGCCATCAGCGCGTCGCGCTCTTTCTTCGCGAAGGCCGCATCTTCGCGCTGTCCAACGTCTGCCGGCACCAGGGCGGTCCGCTCGGCGAAGGCCGCATCGTCAGCGGCTGCCTCACGTGCCCCTGGCATGGTTACCAATACCGCGTCGAAGACGGCTGCAGCCCGCCCCCATTCACCGAGGTCGCGCCGACCTATGCCGTGCGCGTGATCGACGGCGAGATTTTCGTGCAAGCCAAGGCCCTGCCGCCCGGCACGAAGTCCGAAGGCGTCCCCGCCCCGGCGTCCGGCGTGCCATCCGCGCCCCCGGATTTCTATATCGGCTGGCAGGCAAAAGCGGCACCGGCGCAACGTCGCTTCACGCGCGCTGTCGTTGTCGTTCTCCTGCTTTTCGCCGCGGGCGTGGCCAGCATGACCGCGTGGTTCCAGGCTCCCGTGGATGCAGGCATCTTCGAGTTCGGAGTGGTGCGCACTTTCGAAGGCACCCTCCGCGAAACGCCGCTCCCGCTTTTGCAGGTGAATGCGGGCCCCTCCGCCGACGGCATGAACTTCCTCCTCGTGGGCGCGGGAAAATTTGGGCCACCGTCCGTCATCCGCGGCCACGACGGCGATCGCGTGCGCTTTCGCGGCAGCCTGATCTCGCGCAACGGTGTGGCGATGATCGAAATGAACGACCCGGCCTCGTTCACCGTGATCGGTCGCAACGCGGCCCCGCTATCCGTCGAACGCGTCACCCCTCTCGGAATCGGCACGTTCACCGGCGAGCTCGTCGATACGAAGTGCTTCTTCGGCGTCATGCGCCCGGCGGTCGGGAAGGTTCACCGCGCCTGCGCCATTCGCTGTCTGAGCGGCGGCGCCCCTCCGGGGCTGCTCGTGCAGGACGAGGCCGGAAACACCGTCGTCGTCCTGCTTGTCGGGGCGCCCGGCCGATCCCTCGACGTGCCCGTGGATCTCGCGGCTCACGTGCTGGATGTCGAAGGTGCGCTGGAGCTGCACAACGGCACGCCCATCCTCCGCGTGCAATCCTGGAAGCTTCGCAACTAGGCCTTCCGTGCACGAAAAAGCCGCCGCCTGAGAACTCAGGCGGCGGCTTTCGTTTCGACGGAAGCCAGCCGGTTAGTGAACCTTCGGATTCGCGCCCTTCTGGATGGCCTCGAGCTTGACCTCGATGGCGTTGTCCTTCGTCGCGCGGGCGAGCACGTGATACTCCGCGCCGCACGCCTGGCAGCGAACGGTATTCGGAAAGGTCGTGTAGCCCTTGCTGGAGCTGGCGTCTTCCGCGAAGGCGGCGGCGGCGAGCCCGACGATGCCCAAGGCCGCGAGGGTGAGCGCGTTGATGGATTTTTTCATGATGTGTGGATTTCGGTTCGAGATTTTTCGGATTGATGAGACATCAGCTGCCGCGCGGATTGCCCGTTGCGGAGCTGCGCTTGAGCTTGATCTCGAGCGTGTTCTTCTTGCCGACCGTCACGACGACGTCGTTCGGAGCGCCGCAGACGGAACAGCGAACCGGATGCGGCAGCGTCACGGTGTTGATGTTCGTGGTGGCGTCCACCGCGAAGGCGGCGGAGCTGAGGCTGACGAGCGCGATTGCGCCCAGGAAGAGGATTTTCATGGATTACGATGTTGAGTTTGGGTTTCCGCGCGCACTTCACGCGCTTACCCATTAGTCGCAGAGCCGCTTGATTCCTTACGCCGCAGCGCACGGAATCTGCCGAGACAGTCGCAACGCCTTCACGAACCGGGGGCCGCGTTCACAGGCCGGCCCCGCATGATACGACATCGTCGCGGAGCTCCCGGTCACCGAGAGTTCGGTGAAACTCACCGTGCACGCATCGATCCGATGCATGCAGATCGAGAGCGCGCCCTTGGAGGGATGGTGCGAACGATGGAGATCACGCAGCCAGGCCGGGGAAGCTGGCGGCGCCAGCCGCGAGGCCCGCGCACAGGTGAGCGCCCGCACGCGATTCGCCGCCGCCTCGTCGAAGCCGGAGGAAAACCAATGTCGCCGCTCCCAGGAAAACGAGGTCCCTTCCAGATTTCCGCCGCTCGACTTCCACTCGCACAACGCTCGCTCCCGACGGGAAATCACGATCAGACGAAACGGATTCATCGACGCGACAGGGAGCGCTCCAAAATGAGCCTCCGCATCCGCGACTGTCGCCGCCCCGAGCAGGGCCGGGATCACCTCTCCCCGACTGACCGTGCCGGCCCGAAGGCGCTGCGGCTCGGAATACCAGTTGATCAGCGCGAAGGTGAGCCCGACGGCATTGACACCGATCCACGTCCCCCCGCTCCATTCGTGCGGGTAGAGCGCGCGGAAGGCGCCGCATTTCGCAATCCGTGGAGGCAGCGCCGCTCTTCGGGAAAGCTGCTCGTCGCGATTCATCGCGAGATGGAAGCCGTCGCCGGCGGGAAGAAAGGAAACCGTGCACATGGTCGTCAGTCCGCGAGGGGATGGCAGGTGCTCCGCTGCCGGTAGCGGCGAAGTTCCGTCCAGAGCGCGCCGAGGGAATCCGCGCGATGGCCGGCCCGGCGATTGGCGGCGCCGATGGCGAAGACGAGTTCCCATTGCTGAAAGAGCAACCGATAGGCCTCGCCGAGCGACTTGCGCGCGTCGTAGGCACTGGTGGCCTCGGACGCCGCGCCATTGAGCTCGAGAATGGAAAATCCGCCTCCGCTCTGCAGCTCCGCGACGGACTCGAATCGCACATCGTAACGGCCGATGAAAAAACCCGGCAGCGCCCGCGAGATGTCGTCGATGCGCCTCTCGAGGCCCGCGCTCCACAGGTGCATCCCGTCCTGGAAAATGCAGCCCTGCGCGTGATTGCCCGCCTCCACGAGACGCACCGCTTCGCCGAATGCCGGCACGCGCGCCCGTTCGGAAGCGAAACGCCGGAGGTAAACGTCGGCGAGCAGCACGGCCCGCGCGTCCGCAAGAATCAACTCCTCCAGCGTGCGCCGCCCGTCGCCGAAAACCACCGGAAAGATTTTTTCCGTGATGGCGAAGATACGACCCTCGTGCTCGTGCGGCAGCCGGTAATAGAAAATGCCGATTTCCTGCGGCCCGCGAATGTATTCCTGGGCGACGATGGCGACATCCACGGTGGAAAGATACGCCCCGGCGTCCGCCATCGACCGGACGACCTTGAATCCGCTCCCGCGCTGGGCCACATCGGGCTTCAGCACGAACGGAAACGATAGCTGACCCGAGGCCACAAGCGCCTCCAGATGCGCAAGACGTTCCCCACCCTCCGCGAGGAGAAAGCTGTTCGCCGTCCACTCCGGGCTCGTGCGTTGGAGATCCGCCAGCGTCGCGAATTTCGATTCGCCGATCAGTCCGCCCGTGAACATCCCGGGATTCGCGCAGGTCGGAACGTTGAAGCCGCCATATTTCAGAGCGAGGCGGACGTAATTCGCGCCGATCGGCAGATAGAAAAGCCATGCGGGCCAGAACTCCCACTGCACCCAGCGCTGCACGCGGGGCGATCCGAGGCGGCGCCGGAGCACGGAGCCCCAATGCCCCGCGCAGACCGCGAGAAGGCCGAGAGCGATCGCGACGACGCCTCCGACGATCGCTCCATGCGAGCTCCCCGCGAACATCCCGACCGCGGCTCCGAACTGGCGCACGAGCCCAAACACCAGCCCCACCCAAAGCACCGCCAGCGCGGCGGTGATCGCCGTGAACTTCGCGACGGGCATGCGCAACAATCCGGCCGTGGCGAACGTGGGCAGCCGCGATCCGGGAACGAATCGGCACAGCACGAGAGCCCAGCCGCCGAATCGCGCGAACCAGGTCTCGCTTTGCTTGATCTTCTGCGCCGTCTGCGCTTTGCGCAGCCAAAGGCGCTCGAGAATCGGGCGTCCAAAATTGCGCGCGAGCAGGAACAGCCCGAGGTCGCCAAGCCAGATGCCGAGCACGCAGGCCAGGAACGCGGTGTCGGGGGACATCCGGCCGAGCGAAGACAGCGCCGCGCCGCCGAGAGTCGCGGCATCCTCCGACACGAAGGTCAAAAGGAACAGGCCGACGGCGCTGGTCGTGTCGAGATTCATCGACGTCAGGCGGCCAGCCGCTCCTGCTCGTGCTTGATCGTGGAGGGCGCGACGCCGAATCCATCGGGAAGCGTCGCGCCAAGCATCTGCGCCATCACGCCAACGAGCGCGTAATGATGGATGGCGTGGACGATGCCGAACATGATCTCGCGCCCAACGGTCGACTCCGCCGTCGACGATTCGCCCGCAGCGTAGGAGACCTTCGCACGCACCCGGATGGGGCGATCGAGCACCGCCGCATCGAGCGACTCGATCTCGCGCAACTGTCGACGCGTGGCCGCCAGCGCCGCGATCCGGACATTCTCGATGCGAGGGTCCCGCGTGCGGGCGTCGTAGTTGATCTCGTCGGCATCGAGTCCGTCCAGCACGCTGCGGAAATGGTCGAGGCAATGGCGAACATGGCCGCCGATCGAGGCATTGAAGGCAGCCGGAAGTCGGGTCGCGTAGGCGACATCGTCCAGCGCGAGCAGGAGCGCGGAGCCCTGCGCAAGCACTTCGCGGGCGGATTCGAGAAGCGCGTTCATCGGGCGATCAGACTGCCGACGACCGGAATGGAGCGGCGATAAATGAGAAGGAGAATCGCGGAGCAAAGCGCGACGACCAGCGCGAGGCCGAAGAGCAGCCCGTGATCGCCCTGCACCTCGATGCCGAGCACGGTGAGATGGCTCATGATCGCGCCGCCGATCACGCCCAGGGCGAGCGCCGCGCCGAGCCAGGTGAGACCGGGCACGAAGAGAAGAACGGCCGCAATGAGCTCGAAGACGCCGGAGCCAATGCGCCCCCACGGCTCGAGGCCGACCCTGGTGAAGATGTAGACGGATTCCGGCGCGGCCGTGAATTTGAAGAATAGCGTCTGCAGCAGAATGACGGCGGCGACGACGCGACAGATCCAGGCGATGATGATTTCGGGTTTGGTGATGGAGTTCATGGGTTTGGTGATTGGTCGAGGGACGGAGCGATTCCTTACACTCGCGGGCCCGTCATTTTGGGAGCCACCCGCCGGTGGCCTGGATGGGCGCGGGGTCGCCCGCGGCGTGCACCCAGACAGCCACGGAGGAAATCGGAGCCGGTGTTTTCCTCGGCAGGTCGACTGCCGCGGTGAATTCCCCCTCGTGCGGCTCGTGCGGCTCGTGCGGCACCGAGAGGAGCGCGAGGGCGACGAATTCGTGAGCGAGCTTGCGGCCCGCGTTCTCCCCGCGACGCACGTCGACCGCGATGTCGTTGGCCAGCGGCGCAATCTCGGCGACAAGCGGACCGGGGACCTTTCCTGCCGCACGGAAGGTGATCGCGATCCGCCCCGACGGATCGACCGTGGCGCGGAGTCTTCCTTCCCTGGCGGAAGGCAGAACGACGAGGCCTTCCCGCCCGTTGCTCACGAAGGCGGGCGTGTAGATGGTCTCCGCGCGCCAGCGGGCCGCGTAGTTACGCTGGCGCTGCGCGAAGGCTGGCGACGCGAAGCGATCAGGCCAGCCGAGGTCGTCCCAGTAGTTCACGTGGAAGGCGACCGGAACGACCTCCGACCAAAGACCGGGATCCCTGCGAAGGCCGGCCAGACTCTCCTCCGCCGGCGGGCAACTGCTGCATCCCTCGGAGGTGTAGAGCTCCACGAGCGTGGCCCGATCCTCTCCGCTCTCGAAGACGACAGGCCCGGCCATCATCGCGAGGAGCACACCGATCAGCCACATGGCTATTTCCCCTTCTTTTCGACGATCCCGGGCCAGTTCGCGTCGGCCTTCTTCAAGTTGCCCGCGGTATCGGCGCTGAATTTCTCGCGGACATCGAGATCGTATTGGAGAAGCAGGCGCCCATCCACGATCTGGAAGGCCTCCGGGGTGATTCCCGCCGTGGAATTCTTCGAGACCGCGTAGGCGCAGAAGCCGCCGAACTGCGGCTCGTATTTCGCGGGATCCTTGTCGAACGCGGCCTTGTGGTCCGCCGATGCGAAGTAATAGATCGCGCCCTTGTCGGAGCTCTGGAACTTCGCGTCGCCCTTCACGGCCTTGCCGTCGGTGAAGTAGGCGACGGGATCGTAGCCCCTGATGGCGACACCGCTCCAGTTGACGTTGACGAGGTCCTTTGCGAAAGCGGCGGTGGCTAGCGCAAGCAGCACAGCAGTGGTGGTAACGAGACGTTTCATGATGTGGATTTCGAGGGTTTGCGGGTTGGGTTTATTCCGGGGAAATTTTTCAATGCCGCGAGAACTCGCGGAGAAGCCGGGCGTGGCGGCCTGGCCGTGGCCGGGCGATGTTCACGGCGTGCGGTGGCGTCTTCGCGCGCGCAGGCGCGGCGATGGCGAGCGGAATCCTCATCCGAGCCGCTCCAGCAGATGGTCGCCGACGCGCAGGGCGTTCGCGATGATGGTGAGGGCGGGATTCACCGCGCCGCTCGACGGGAAGAAGCTGCCGTCCACGACGTAGAGGTTGTCGACCTCGTGCGCGCGGCAGTTCACGTCGAGGGCGCTTGTCGCGGGATCGAGTCCGAAGCGGATCGTGCCATTCTGGTGCGCGACGCCGGCCAGCGGGATGCGCTGGCCGATGAAGAGGTTTCGCGCGAAGAGGCCCTGATGGCAGTCGTGGCCGTGGTGCGGGCACGAGGTCTGCGCCTGCATGAGGTGCTCGAGCCGCTTGATGAGGCGCTTGTGGCCGGCTTCGTTGTTCGGCTTGTAGGCGAGGACGATGTTCCCGTCGCGGTCGAGGGTGACGCGATTCTCCGGGTCGGGCAGGTCCTCCGACGTCAGCCAGAAATCGAGCGAGTGCCGACCCATGAGGTCGAGCGTCCAGCCAGGAGCGACCGGTGGCGCGCCGGCCTTCAGCGTGTCGCCGTCGAGCTTGCCAACGAACGAGATGTGGCCCATCGGGAATTCGAAGCTGTCGTCCCCAAAATAGAAATCATTCACCGAAAGCGTCTTTTGAAAGACCGTCGGGTTCTCGCATTTCGAGAGCGCGACGAGCACGGAGTTCGTGTGGCCCATGTAGTGGCGACCGACGACGCCGGAGCCGTTTGCAAGGCCCTGCGGGTGTTTGTCGCTCGCGGAGCGCAGGAGCAGCGCAGCGGAATTGATCGCCCCGGCGGAAAGCACGACGACGTCCGCGGAGAAGCGATCCGTTTTTCCGCCACGTTCGACCTCGACGCCCTCGACGACGCGCGCGCTGCCGTTCGTGAAAAGGCGAGTGACCTTCGTGTCGGTGAGCAGCGTGACGTTCGGATGCTCGAGTGCGGGCCGCACGCAGCAGACGTGCGAGTCGGCCTTCGCGTTGACGAGGCACGGATGCCCGTCGCACGTGCTGCAGCGGATGCACGGGCTGGCATGCGGGTTTTTCTCGTCGAGCATGATCCCGAGCGGCGTGTGAAACGGGCGCAATCCCTGCGCCGCGAAATCCTCGCTGAGGAATTGCATCCGCCGCTCATGGCTGACCGGCGCGTAGGGATACGGCGCGCTGCGGTGCGGCTCGGTGGGTTCCTCGCCCGCGACGCCATGCACGTGATAGAGCCGCTCGGCCTGGCTGTAATAGGGCTCGAGGTCGTCGTAGGAGATCGGCCACGCGGGCGAGATACCACCATGATGCGCCAGCTCGCCGAAGTCGCGCTCGCGCAGGCGGAAGAGCGCGGCGCCGTAGAACTTCGTGTTGCCGCCGACGTAGTAGTTCGTGTGCGGGTGGAGCGGCTTGCCGTCCGCGCCGCGCCAGCTTTCCTTCGTGTTGTAACGGCCTTCGAGGTTGACCGCCTTCGTGCTCCAGTTGTCCTTCTCGCGGGGAACGTAAGGGCCGCGCTCGATGAGGAGGATGCGCTTGCCGCTTGGCGCCAGTTTCCAGGCAAGCGTGCCGCCGCCCGCGCCCGTGCCAATGATGATGACGTCGTAGTGCTCCATGCGCCATTCGTCGACGCCTGGAGCGATTCCTTACACGGAACCGCGAGGCGGCGGTGAGTCTGGACGCGCGACGCCGAGCGCCCGGATGCGCGACGCGAGCGTCGTGGGCTTCATGCCGAGGAGGGCCGCCGCGCCGTCCGGGCCAAAAACCCGTCCGCCGGTCTGCGCAAGAGCGGCGGCGATGCTCTCGCGTTCGCGCTGCTTCCATTCGGCGCGTGTGAGCACGGGCGCATCCGCGGAGATTGGAGCGAGGGTTCGAGAGGAGACCGCGGGCGCATCGAATTGCAGCGGGCCGCCCTGCGCGAGGATGACGGCGCGCTCGACGGCATTTTGCAGCTCGCGCACGTTGCCGGGCCAGTCGCGCGCGGCAAGCTGTCGGGCGGCGGCCTGCGTGAATTTCGGAGCGCGGCGATTCATGCGTTTCGCGGCGGTGCGGATGAAGTGATCGGCGAGGCGCGGAATGTCCTCACGGCGCTCGCGCAGCGGCGGGTTTTCGATGGGAAAGACGCTCAGCCGGTAGAACAAATCCTGCCGGAATCGCCCGGCCTCGACCTCGGCCTTCAGGTCCCGGTTTGTCGCGGCGATGATGCGCACGTTGACCTTGCGCGGACGCGGATCGCCCACGCGTTCGATCTCCTGTTCCTGCAGCACGCGCAGCAGCTTCGCCTGCATCGGCAGCGGGACCTCGCCGATCTCGTCGAGGAAGAGCGTGCCGCGATCGGCGAGTTCGAAGCGGCCGGCCTTGTCGCGCACCGCGCCGGTGAACGCGCCCTTCACGTGGCCAAAAAACTCGCTCTCGAACAGCGCCTCCGGCACGGCGCCGCAATTCACCGCGATCATCGTCCGCCCCCGCCGCTCGCTGCGCTCGTGGATGGCGCGCGCGACGAGTTCCTTGCCCGTGCCGCTCTCGCCGGTGACGAGCACGGTCGCGTCGGTCGGCGCGACGAGCTCGACCTGCTGGAGCACCTTGCGCAACGCGGCGCTTTCGCCCACGAGATCGTCCGGCCCGCGGGCGGCGTCCACCTCCTCGCGCAGGTAGCTGTTTTCCTCCTCGAGGCGCTCCTTGAGATAGGCGATCTCCTCGAAGGCGTTCGCGTTCGCGATGCTCACCGCTGCGTGATCGGCAAAGACGCGCAGCCATTCGAAATCCGCCTCGCCCAGCACGGCGCGGTCGAAAAGGCCGAGCACGCCGAGCACCTCGCCGCGAAAGACGAGAGGCTGCGCGGCAAACGTGCGGATCTTTGCGTCGCGGAACCAGTCTGGATCGGCGATCCATTCCTCGTCGCCGCGCAAGTCCGGCAGCAGCAGCGATTGCCCGCTCGCAGCCACGCGGCCGATCTTGCGCCTGCCGAGCGGAAACCGCCGGAATCCGCCGTCCGTGCGCGTGAGATTCACCGCCGGATCGTCGGAGTTTCCCGCGCTGGCGACGAGATGCAGGCACCGCGTCTGGTCGGGACATTCCTCGCGGAATCGGCACCTCGCGCAGAGATCGCCGGCATTCAGCAGCCAGATGCGCACGAGGGCGACGTTCCCGCACTGGGCGATTCCGCTCGTGATCGCCCGCAGCACTTCCGGCAACGTCCGATTCTGCGCCGCCGAGACCATCACGTGGGGAAATGCGGCGACGTTCATTCCGTTTCACTACGAGAACTCGTCCCAATCAGAAACGAGTTTTCGTATTCCACGAAACTTCGTAGCGCCCGCATGGCCCACCATGCGGCGCGTTTTACTCTGGGAAATCCGCATTTTCGGCCGTTGGCACGCCACATGAGATAGAGAGACCCGTCGAAACCATTCGGCGAGAACCTCAAACATCCGAAGACCATGAACCGCATCCATCAGATCGATCCCATCCAATCAACCGGCAAATCGAAGGCTCTCTTCGACGCCGTCCAGTCCCAGCTCGGCTTCGTGCCGAACCTCATGCGCGTCCTCGGCAATTCGCCCGCCGCGCTCGAGGGCTACCTCGGCCTCAACCGCCCCCTCGCCGCGGGCGTGCTCTCCGCCAAATTGCGCGAGCAGATCGCGCTCACCGTCGGCGAGATCAACGGCTGCGACTATTGCCTGAGCGCCCACACGCTGCTCGGCAGCCACGCCGGATTGAGCGCCGGGGACGCCCTCGCCGCGCGCCGCGCCACAGCCGCCGACGAGAAATCCGACGCCGCGCTCAAGCTCGCCCGCGCCGTCACGCTCCAGCGCGGCCACATCGCCGACACCGACCTGCAAGCCGCCCGCAGCGCCGGCCTGAGCGACGCCGAGATCATCGAAGTCGTGCAGCATGTCGCACTGAACATCCTCACGAACTACACGAACAATGTCGCCCGCACGGTGATCGATTTTCCCGCCGTCGAGCCCGCCATGGCCATCGCCGCGTGATCTCCGAAGTTTCCCGAAAAATCCTCATCCCAACAATCATGACCATGAAATCATCTGACCTTGCCCAGCGCCCGCCCCTGCCTCCCTTCACCGAGGAGACGGCACGCCAGAAAGTGCAGCTTGCCGAGGACGCGTGGAACTCGCGCGATCCGGAGCGCATCGCCCTCGCCTACACGCCCGACACGGAATGGCGCAACCGCGTCGAGTTCGTAAACGGCCGCGCGGAAGCCATCGCGCTCCTTCGCCGCAAATGGGCGAAGGAGCACGACTACCGGCTGCGCAAGACGCTCTGGGCCTTCACCGGCAATCGCATCGCCGTGCGCTTCGAATACGAGTGGCACGACGACGCCGGCCAGTGGTGGCGCAGCCACGGCAACGAGAACTGGGAATTCGACGCGCACGGCCTCATGGCTCGCCGCTACGCCAGCATCAACGACCAACCCATCGACGAGTCCGAGCGGAAATTCCGCTGGGCCCGCCCATGAACCTCAACCAGCAACAATCATGAACTCCACCCAAGCCCAAAGGAACGCGCCCGGCCGCTGGCGCGAATACCTCATGTATCCGCGAATTCTCTTCACCATCGTCCTGTGCGCGATCACCCTCGTGCTGCACGTGGCGTTCGGAATCTACGTGTGGCTCTTCGAAAAATAAACGCGCCATGGCCGCCCGATTCATGCAGATCGCGCTCACGCCCGCCGTCCAGGCCGCGCAGGAGCGCTCCTTCGGCAAGCATCAGGAGGTCGCCACCGCGCCCGAGCGGGACGCTTTCACCGAGGACGAGGCCGCGTTCATCGCGAGCCGCGACAGCTTCTACCTCGCCACGACGAACAGCGACGGCTGGCCCTACATCCAGCACCGCGGCGGCCCGCCGGGGTTCCTGAAGGTTCTCGGCCCGCACCAGCTCGGCTTCGCCGATTTCAAAGGCAACCGCCAGCTCCTCAGCACCGGAAACCTCGACGGCAACGACCGCGTCGCGCTCTTCCTCATGGACTACCCGCGCCGCGAACGCCTGAAGATCCTCGGTCACGCCCGCGTGCTCGACGCGCGGGAGGATTCCGCGCTCGCGGACGAGCTCAGCCCCGCCCCGGAGCTGCGCGACAGGGTCGAGCGCCTCTTCCTCATCGACGTCGTCGGCTTCGACTGGAACTGCCCGCAATACATCACGCCGCGCTACACCGCGGCCGAGGTCGCGGAACTCGTCGCGCCGCTGAAGGCCCGCCTCGCCGAGCTCGAGGCCCAGGTCCGCTCCGCGAAAGACGGCGCCTAGCGTTGCCCCGTCTCCCGGCGAATCAGCTCGCCAAACGCGCAGCGGAAGATGCAGCGCTCGCCGTTGTGGTGGTGCAGCTTCGCGCAATACACAGCCCGCCCGCCTGTGAGCGAGGTAAACGTCGCCGCCGAGATCATGAAGGCGCCGAGCAGACAGCCCTCGATGAGGTATTCCGGCCAGTGGTTGCGGAACGAGGAGATCATTTCCCTTCGTCGCGAGGCGGCGGGGTTTCCTTACGCGCGGCGGCCAGCGCGGCCTTGATGCGCGCCGCGCGCTCCTTCGCAAGGCGTGGTCCCGGAGCCCTTTCGCGCAACGTGCGCATCCATCGCCGCATGGCTCGAATCTGTCGCGCGTAGGCCCGGCACCAGCGGCACAGACCGTAGTGGCAGATCAAGGTGAAGCGCTCCCGCGCCGTCAGCCTCCGCTCGAGGGCCTGCGAGGAAAGACGCACGGCCTCCCGGCAGTTCATCCCGTGGAGATCCCAGATCCAGTCGAGAACGCGCTCCCACATCTCAGCGCCACCTCCCGGTCGCGCATCCGGCTCGCCGAGGCGCCGATGTCTGGACACACTTCATCAACAGTGGAGTCGTCCAAAAGCGCGATTCCTTACAGCGCACAGCCCTCGACGCACGCACCGGCAGCCAGAACGAGATCTTCACGCCACGGCGCAGCGGCGACCTGGACGCCGATCGGCAGCCCCGCCGCGGTCTTCGCCACGGGAACCGAAAGTGCGGGCCAGCCGGTGAGATTGTGCAGCATCGTGTGCGCGAATCCAGGAAAGCAGTCATCGTCGAACGAGCGCCCATGCCGGAGCGCAGGAAACGGACAGACCGGCGAAACGAGCACGTCGAACGCCCGTGCCGCCTCCCCCATGCGCCGCCGGAAGGCGCGCCACCGGGCAAGCACGGCTTCGACATCGGTCGCCTTCCCGCGCTCGCAGACGCCGAGCACGATTTCCATGAACGGCGAAATTTCCGTCGTGCCGCTCGCGGCGAGAACCTCGCGGAACGCCTCGCCTCCATCGGCCGTCCACATCGCCAGCGTGAGGTCGAAGGTCTCCTCGACGCCCGGGAGCAGGACGGGTTCGACGCAAGCGCCCGCGGACGCGAGTGCCCGGCATGCTGCGTTCACGACCTCGCCAATCTCGGACGTCGGCGCGGCAAGACCGCCGCTCGTGAAGAACCCGACACGAAGCCCGCCGATCGAGACTTTTCCCGGATCGGGCACCTCGCTCTCCGACAACACGGGCAACAGGAGCACGAGGTCCTCCACGGTGCGCGCCATCGGGCCGAGCTGCGTCGTGAGGTCGGCGGGCGCGCCTGGCGGCACGATGTGGCCGGCCTTGGAAATGCGGCCGTCGGTCGCCTTCAGCCCCGCCGTGCCGCAGAAATGCGACGGCACGCGGATGCTCCCGCCCGTGTCGCTGCCGATGTCGAACGCCGCTCCGCCGGCCGCGAGGATCGCCGCCGCGCCGCCGCTGCTGCCGCCGGGCGTGAGGTTCGCATCGAGAGGATGGTTCACCCGTCCGTGCAGGAGATTCGCGGTCTCGTAGGCCATCGTGAGCTCGGGCGTGGTCGTGCGGCCGAGCAGGATCGCCCCGGCGTCGCGCAGCCGGCGCATCACGGAGGAATCCTCGCGCGGCACGAAATTCCGCCGTCCCTGCGTGCCGCCGGTCGTCACCACACCGGCCACGTTGAGGTTGTCCTTGAGCGTCATCGGCACGCCGTGCAGCGGCCCGAGGAGTTCGCCGCGCGCGATGGCGGCGTCTGCCCGGCGGGCGGCGTCGAGAGCCGCATCCGCCGTGAGCAGGCATACGGCATTGATCGCCGGATTCACTGCCTCGATGCGACGCCGGTGCGCCTCGACGACCTCGACGACGGAAAGTTCCCGATCCCGAATCGCGCGCGCGATCGCCGTCGCCGATTCGAAGATCCCGCCGCTCATTCCTCGCCGCGGAGTTTCCGCTTCATTCGTTCCTTCGCGTCGTCGGGCATCGTGAACGTCTCGAGATTGCTGACGCGTTCGGGGAAGTTGCGGCTGAAGCGGCGGAGCAGATGGAGCTGCTGCTCGTAGCGCTGGCACCAGCAGCAGATGAGGTAGTGAAAGCGGAGCTGGATGCGCGTGCGCAGCGGCAGCGGCCCGTCGAGCGATTGCGAGAGGATGCGCACGACATCGCGGCACTTCGGCGTGTGGCGACCGATGAACTTCACGAGCTGCGTCTCGAGCCAGCTGCGGCGCTTGAGCAGGGAGGGGTTGCCGATGGGCGTGGGATTGTATTCGTCCGCCATCAGTGGCCCTCCGGCGGGTTCTCGCGATCGAACCAGTTCATCTCCAGGCACTCGCGCAGCGCCATCCGCGCGCGGTGGAGCATCACCCAGAGATTGCTCTCGGTGATGGACAGCATGCGGCAGATTTCCTTGCTCGGCACCTCCTCCATCTCGCGCAGCGAAAATACGTCGGCCACGCGCTGGGGCAGCTTGCCCATGCAGTCGCGCATCGTCTGCCAGAACTCGTCCCGGTGCGCGACCTCGTCGGCCTGCTTCCAGTCGTGCGGGCCGCGGTCGTGATTCCAGAAGCCCTGCTCGACGAACTTGTGCGCGCACTCGTCCTTGAGGAATTCCATGTCGGTGAACGTCGTCTCGCGCCCGAGCTTCCGGTAGTGATCGACGATCTTGTTCTTCAAAATGCCCACGAGCCAGCTCCTCTCGGAAGATCGTCCGGCGAAGCGCTCCTGCGTGCGCACGGCCGCGAGCAGCGTGTCCTGCACGAGATCCTCGGCCACTTCCTGGGTGCGCACGCGGACGAACGCGTAGCGAAACAGGCAGTCGCCGTGGTCATCCACCCAGCGGGTGGGGTCGGCAGCGGACGGGTGCGATTCCATGAATTCTCCCTGGACGAAAAGGTTCGCCGGCGCACTTCCTACTCCTCCCGCTCGCGCGTTGGAAAGGCTTTTGTAAGGAATCCCGCGCGGCAGCGACGAATCGGGCGAACTTCCATTTGCCATGACTCCAACCACACCCACCTTCCCCGAGCCCATGCTCCCCAGCTGCCCGGCCCTCAAGCTCCTCAAGGGCCAGCGCGCCCTCGTCACCGGCGCCAGCTCCGGCATCGGCAAGGCCATTGCCATCGCGCTCGGCCAGGCCGGCGCCGATGTCGTCGTGAACTACGTGTCGAATCCCGACGATGCGCAGGCGGTGCTCGACGAGATCGCCCGCTGCGGCTGCGGCCACGGCCGCTCCTACGCGTATCGCGCCGACATTTCCAAGGAGGACGAGGTGCAGGCGATGTTTGCCGACATCGACGCGAAGCTCGGCGGCGTCGACATCCTCGTGAACAACGCCGGCCTGCAAAGCGACGCCGCGTTCGACGAGATGACGCTCGCGCAGTGGAACAAGGTCATCGGCGTGAACCTCACCGGCCAGTTCCTCTGCACGCGCGAGGCCGTGCGGCGCTTCAAGCGGCAGGGCGTGAACCCCAACGTCTCCGTCGCCGCCGGCAAGGTGATCTGCATCAGCTCCGTCCACGAGGTCATTCCGTGGGCCGGCCACGTGAACTACGCAGCATCGAAGGGCGGCGTGATGCTCATGATGAAGAGCGTCGCGCAGGAGGTCGCGCCCTGGCGCATTCGCGTGAACAGCATCGCCCCCGGCGCCATCCGCACGCCGATCAACATGGAGGCCTGGGACACGCCCGAGCACTACAGCGAACTGCTGAAACTGATCCCCTACAAACGCATCGGCGAGCCGCACGAGATCGGTCGCGCCGCGGTGTGGCTCGCCTCCGACGAATCCGACTACGTGCACGGCATCACGCTCTTCGTCGATGGCGGCATGACGCTCTACCCGGGCTTCGAAACGGGCGGCTAGCCGCTCGCGCTCATCACTTTTCCGGTTTAGCCTCGCCTCATGACTCCTCCGAAAATCGTCGCTCTCGCCGGCAGCCTTCGCACCGGATCGTTCAACAAACTCCTCGTGGGCATCGCCGCCGAGTCCGCCCGCGCGGCCGGCGCCGAGGTCACCGTCATCGATCTGCGAGACCTCTCACTGCCCGTGTTCGATCAGGATGTCGAGGACACCACCGGGCTGCCGGATGGCGCAAAGAAATTGAAGGCCCTCCTGCGCGAGAGCGACGGCTTCCTCATCGCCTCGCCGGAATACAACAGCTCGGTGACCGCCGCGCTGAAGAACGCGATCGACTGGGCGTCGCGCGCCGAGACGGACGACGAGCCGCCGCTCGCGGCATTTCGCGGCAAGGCGGCGGCGATCATGGCCGCGTCGCCGGGCGGCCTCGGCGGCATTCGCGGCCTCGTGCACCTGCGCGCGATCCTTGGGAACATCGGCGTCCACGTGCTGCCGGACCAGGTCACCATCTCCTCGGCGCATGAGGTCTTCCAGGGCGGCAAGCTCGTCGACGAGCGCAAGGGCAAGCAGATCGCCGCGCTCGCCACGCAGCTCGTCGAGTTCGCGAAAAAGCACCGCGCGTGATTTCCGCGTAAGGAATCGGCGGCAGGACCGACCAAGAAGCAAATCCACTTTGCTTCCATGGCCCGCAAGACTCCCGCCGCACCCTCCTCCATCGATCTCTCCTGGCGCCGCTGGGGCCCGTATCTCAGCGAGCGCCAGTGGGGCACAGTGCGCGAGGATTACAGCCCGCATGGCAACGCCTGGGAGTATCTCCCCCACGACCACGCCCGCAGCCGCGCCTATCGCTGGGGCGAGGACGGCATCGCCGGCTGGAGCGATCACCACCAGCGCCTCTGCCTCTCGCTCGCACTTTGGAACGGCAGCGACGCGATCCTGAAGGAGCGCCTCTTTGGCCTCACGAACAGCGAGGGCAACCACGGCGAGGACTGCAAGGAGCTCTACTACTACCTCGACGCGACGCCGGAGCAGACCTGGCTGCGGATGCTCTACAAATACCCGCAGCGCGCGTTCCCCTACGCCGATCTCGTCGAGACGAACCGCCGCCGCGGCAGGCACGAGGCCGAATATGAGTTGCTCGACACCGGCGCGTTCGACGAAGACCGCTACTTCGACGTGTTCGTCGACTACGCGAAGCCCGACGCGGACTCCGTGCAGATGCGCGTCACCGTCCACAACCGCGGCCCCGAGGACGCCACGATCCACCTTCTCCCGCAGCTCTGGTTCCGCAACACCTGGTCGTGGAAGCCCGGCCAGCCGCGGCCTCACCTCGCCGCGCGCGACGAGCAATCGATCACCGCGCACCACGCCGACCTCGGCGACTACGAGTTCCTCGTCGAGGGCGCCGACGCCTGGCTCTTCACCGAGAACGAGACGAATACGCGCCGCCTCCACGGCAGCGACGCGAGCGGGTATTTCAAGGACGCCTTTCACGAGGCGATCGTCGACGGTCGCCGCGACGCCGCGAATCCACTCACCGGCACGAAAGCCGCCGCGCACCTCGAGCGCGTCGTGCCCGCCGGCGGCGCGATCACGCTGCGGGCTGTGCTGCGCCCGCGCGGCGAGGGCGACCCCTTCGCGCGCTTCGACGAAATCTTCGCCAAGCGCCTCGCCGAGGCCGATGCCTTTTACGCCCGACTGCAAAAGGACATCGCCGACGCGGACGCCCGCCACGTCCAGCGTCAGGCGCTCGCCGGCATGATCTGGAGCAAGCAGTATTTCTACTACGACGTCCCCGAGTGGCTGCGCGGCGATCCCTCCCAGCCCGCGCCTCCCGCCGAGCGCCGCCACGGCCGCAACGCCGAGTGGCAGCATCTTAACAATGCCGACGTGGTCTCGATGCCCGACAAGTGGGAATACCCGTGGTATGCGGCCTGGGACCTCGCCTTCCACACCATCGCCCTCGCGCTCGTCGACACCGACTTCGCCAAGTCGCAGCTCCTGCTCATGACGCGCGAGTGGTATATGCACCCGAACGGCCAGCTGCCCGCCTATGAGTGGGCGTTTGGCGACGTGAACCCGCCCGTCCACGCGTGGGCCACGTGGCGCGTCTTCGAGATCGAGCGCGAAAAGACCGGTGGCCCCGGCGATCTCGCCTTCCTCGAGCGCGTCTTCCACAAGCTCATGCTGAACTTCACCTGGTGGGTGAATCGCAAGGACGCGCAGGGCCGCAACATCTTCCAGGGCGGCTTCCTCGGCCTCGACA
This sequence comes from Chthoniobacterales bacterium, assembly GCA_036569045.1. Taxonomy (NCBI): domain Bacteria; kingdom Pseudomonadati; phylum Verrucomicrobiota; class Spartobacteria; order Chthoniobacterales; species Chthoniobacterales bacterium. The sequence goes on from DATCRI010000067.1 coordinate 29,832, forward strand.
ACATCGGCGTCTTCGACCGCAGCGCGCCTCTGCCCACCGGCGGCCACATCAACCAGGCCGACGGCACGAGCTGGATGGCGATGTATTCGCTCAACCTCATGCGCATCGCCCTCGAGCTCGCGCAGCACAACGCCGTCTACGAGGACATCGCCACGAAATTTTTCGAGCACTTCCTCCACATCGCCGAGGCGATGAACGACATCGGTGAAAGCGGCATCGGCCTGTGGTGCGACAGCGACGAGTTCTACTACGACGTCCTCAACTTGCCCGGTGGCCGCATGATCCCGCTGAAGGTCCGCTCCATGGTCGGCCTCATCCCGCTCTACGCCGTCGAGGTGCTCGAGCCCGGGCTGCTCGAGAAAGTTCCCGCCTTCGCCGAGCGGTTGAAGTGGTTCCTCGACTACCGCCCCGACCTCGCTGCGCTCGTCTCCCGCTGGGAGGCGCCCGGCATGGGCGACACGCACCTCCTCTCGCTCCTGCGCGGTCACCGCATGAAGTGCCTGCTCCGGCGCATGCTCGACGAGACGGAATTCCTCTCCGATCACGGCATCCGCGCCGTCTCCAAATTCCACGAGGCGCACCCCTACACCTTCGGCTGCTGCGGGAGCGAAGTCGGTGTGAGCTACCAGCCTGGCGAATCCGACAGCGGCCTCTTCGGCGGCAACTCGAACTGGCGCGGCCCCATCTGGATGCCCGTGAACTACCTGCTCGTCGAATCGCTCCGCCGCTTCCACCGCTATTACGGCGACGATTTCCGGGTCGAATGTCCCACCGGCTCCGGCACTTTCCTCACGCTCGCCGAGGTCGCCGACGAACTCGCCCGGCGACTCGCGAGCTTGTTTCTGCGGAATAAGGACGGCCGCCGCGCGCTCTACCACGGGAACGAACGCATGCAGACCGACCCGCATTTCCGCGACCACGTGCTCTTCCACGAATACTTCCACGGCGACACCGGCCGCGGCGTCGGCGCCTCGCACCAGACCGGCTGGACCGGCCTCGTCGCCAACCTCCTCGCGCCATGAAAACGCTCGCCGCCCCACGTTACGCCACCCGCCTCGCCACCACGCACCGCGAGGTCGAGGCCGCCCTGCGGCTCCGCTACGAAGTCTTCAACCTCGAGCTGAACGAGGGGCTCGAATCCTCCCACGCCACCGGCCAGGACGAGGACGCCTTCGACCCCGTCTGCGACCACCTCCTCGTCACCGACGAGACGACTGGCGCCGTCGTCGGCACCTACCGCATGCAGACCGGCCCCATGGCCCGCCAGCACCTCGGCTACTACAGCGAGCAAGAGTTCGACTTCGCGCCCTACGAGCCCATCCGCCCCGAGCTCGTCGAACTCGGCCGCGCCTGCGTCCACCGCGACCACCGCACGCTCCGCGTCGTCAGCCTCCTCTGGCGCGGCATTGCCGACTACGCCGCCGCTCACCACGCCCGCTACCTCATCGGCTGCAGCTCGCTCACGTCGCAGGACGCCGCCCTCGGCCATGCCACCTTTCACCAGCTCGCGAAGAGCCACCTCGCCGCTCCCGATCTGCGCACGACACCGCTCCCGGAATACACCCTCCCGCCCGCCGAGCCGCCCCCAGCCTGCCCCGCGCCGCCCAAACTCCTCCGCGCCTACCTCAGCCTCGGTGCAAAAATCTGCGGCCCGCCCGCCATCGATCGCGCCTTCCGGACGATCGACTTCCTCACGTTGATGGATTGCCGGGCGCTTCCCGCAATCGTGACCGAGCATTTCCGTCCCGCATGAGCTTCCTTCGCGCTGCGACCCGCCTTCTCCTTCTCACCGGCCTCGTGCTGGCAAGCCTGCCTGCCGGATTTGGAGATCGCCCATCGGCCCAGCGAGCCCGCTGGATGCAGCGCCTCAGCCGGCGCATTCTCCGAGTGCTCGGCGCCACGGTTGAAATCCGCGGCGAAATCCCGTCCCACGGCCTCGTCGTCTCCAACCACCTCGGCTACCTCGACGTCTTCGTCATTGGCTCCGTCGTTCCGGCCATCTTCGTCGCGAAAAGCGACGTCCGCGACTGGCCAGTCGTCGGCCTGCTCTGCCAGCTCGCGGGCACCCTCTTCGTCGACCGCGACCGTCGCCTTTCGGTGAGCGCGAACCTCCCGGCGATCCGCGCCGCGCTGGATTCCGGCCTCCCCGTCGTCATCTTCCCCGAGGGCACGAGCAGCGATGGCGCCACCGTCCTTCCCTTCAAGGCCTCCCTTCTGGGAGCGGGAAAGGGTCACCTCTCGACTCCCGCCGCAATCGCCTACGACCTTCCCGGCGGATCCGTCGCGGACGAGCTTTGCTACTGGCGCGACATGACCTTCGGCCCGCATTTCTGGAACGTTCTCGGCAAGCGCGGCTTCCGCGCCCGCCTGCACTTCGGTCCGCAACGACCGCCCGCCGCAAATCGGAAAATCCTGGCGCAGGAACTCCACGCCGAGATCGCCGTTCTCCGGAACTCGGCAAGGTAGCCGGCGTCGGATTTCCGACCGGGCAACAAAATCGGCGACCTTTTGCCGACGCACCGGCGGCCAAAAGCAACCTTTCAGGCAGGAAACCACCTGCGCTCGGAAAGAAAAGCCCCCTAAAAAAGGCGCTCCGCCAAAAATTTTTCAGAATTTTCCGCAAGTCGGCGAAACCGGTGCGTAATAATGACATACGGTAGCCGCAAGTTTCCACCCCGACTACAAGAAAGCCCCGCCGCAGCCTCCCCCCTTGGGCCGCGTGCGGGGCTTTTCTTGCCCTGATCTTGCGACCGCCGGTGCATTCTGCTTCGAGGCCTGATCTCGGCGGAATAATTACCGCGCCAGCCGGATATCCGCTCCGACGTTCTCGATGCGCTCCTCGAAATACCGTTCGACCCTCCGGGCCAGCTCCGTGGCGCTTTCTCCGGCCTCCGGATGAATGACATCACCGAGATGCAGCCGGAACCGCACCGGCAGGGACGCCCGGTCGAGCAGCGACACTTTCTTCGACAGGTAAAGCCCCTCGCGCTCGATGAGAATGGTCTGGATCGGCGCCCCGGCGTTGCGGGCAATCAGCGCAAAGCCCTTCTTGAACGGGTTCACCGCGCGCGTGCGGGTGCGCGTGCCCTCCGGGAAGATCAGCAGATTCTCTCCCCGCCGAACTTTCTCCAGGCCGCCTCGCACGAGCAATCGGCCGCGGTCGTTCGGAACGAATCCGGCCATCCTCGACATGCCGCCGAAGACGGGATTGAGCGCCAGGTCGGCCCGCATCACGCAAACCGCCCGCGGCAGCACCGCGAGCAGGATGATGGCGTCGATCAGGCTGGGGTGATTGGGCGCAACGATGACCCCGCGCAGGTTTTCCAGCTTCTCCGCGTCCGGAAAATCGACCTGAATTGCGTTCACGCGCCTGGCAAAGCCGAGCCAAAAACGGATAAGTCGCGCGATCAATCGCTGGCCAACGGAGCAGGGAATCCGATCTCCGAAGATCAGGGAAAGCAGCAGGCAGGGCGGGCTGAACGTGACATTGATGAGGAAAAACAGGCCCAGCACGGTCAACTGCCGCAGATATTCGGTGAGCTTTCGCCAGGAAAGCGCGTCGGCAACGACCGGAGCGGTGGTTTCGGCGCGAACCGTGGGCATCTTCCGCGAAGAATAGCTGGGATTGCCCGCCGAAGGAAGCGTCCGTCCGCGGGGGGTGGGGCTGTCGATGGGCACGCTTGAGGATCGTTTCCGCCCGCGATTTGCGGGTGTCGCTGGGCTTGAAAGGCTAGGTCGCCGGTTTTGCGGCGGAATAGGCGGGGGATTCTTCCTTCTCGGGCGCGCGCCACCAGCTGCGCCAGCCTTCGGCGATCTCGAGGCGCGCCCAGGCAAGCAGCGGACGGATCAGCAAGCGGATGTCGCCGGGCGCGAGCGTATAGCCGGCGGCGAGGTGCCGCATGCCGCAATTCATCCGGCCAAAGCGGCCGCGTTCGCGCCGGCTGCGAGCGATCGCCGCAAAGCGACGGTTGTAGGTGCGCATCACGTGGTAGGCCGAATGCGACGTCACGCCGGAGAACGGCGGACAGTGCAGCGCGGCGAGGCCTTCCTTGAAGGGCTTGGCCACCACGCCGATGTAGTAAAGGCCGAGGTCGAGCAGGAAGGCCAGTTTCACGAGGTCGAACTCGCCGATGTATTCGTATTTGTCCTTGTAGAGCGCGGCGAACCACCGCTGGTAGCTCCTCGAGAAATCGCGGTTGTATTTCTTCAATCGCGGCGCCATCGCCTCACCCCGCATCTGCGCGTCGATGAGGTCGACTGCGCTTGTCGAGGTGAAGGAAATCCAGTCCATGCCCGGGCTGTAGAAGGGATCGAGAAACGCCGCCGCATCGCCGACCAGCACATAGCCATCACCGGCATACGTCTCGCTGGAGTAGGCGAGATTCCGGCGCCAGTGGACGTCGCCCTCGATGAGCTCGGCATCGGCAAGCATCTCTCGCGCGACCGGATGCCGGAACAGGAAATCCTTCAGACGCCCGGCCAGATTTCCCTCGCCCTGCGGCCATTCGACAAGGCGCTGATCGAACACGACGCCGACGCTCACATCGCCGCCCTTGAGCGGAATCCACCAGCTCCACCAGCCGTCGCCGACCACGTGATTCGTCGCCGTGTTGCGAAAGCCGTGCGTCGCCGAGGCCCACTCGGGATATTTCGTCGCCAGCTCGAGCCCGTCCCAGTCCTTCACCCCGCGCCACCGGCCCCAGCAGGCCGCCGTCGGATGCTCCGCATTCGTCCGCCACCAACCCTGCTTGCGAGCCAGCAGACAGGCCACCCCGGAGGCATCGACCACCCAGCGGGCCGAGAAGGTCTCCGTCGTCTCGCCGTGGCGGACGGTGACGGATTGCACGCCGCCAGCCTCGAGCACGACGTCCGTGACGTTCGCCGGGCGCAGCAGCGTCGCCCCGGCGTCCACCGCGCGACGCAGGACTTCCTCGTCGAGCACGGAGCGATCGACCTGGAACGACGGCAGCCGCACCTGGTAGCGGGGCCCGATCTCACTCGCCTCGGGCAGCGTGCGGACATCGTCGTTTGCGAACCAGAACCGCAGCCCCTGCTTGGCGAGCTGCGTCTCGTTGAGAAATTGCGTGAGACCGAGCCCGCGGGTGAGAAAATAGCCGCTCACCTCCACCGTGGCCTCACCGACCTTGCGGGTGAAGCGAGGCGATTTCTCCACGATCAAAACGCGCAGAGCGGGATTTTTCCGCAGGAGCAGCATCGCCGCAGAGCCACCGGACAGCGCTCCGCCGATGATAATGACATCATACAGCATGGGCGATCATCGTGCGTCCACTGCGAGATGATTGCCAGAAAGAATCCGTTGCTTCGCCGGTCGATTCCGGCATTTTACCCGTCCCGGCCATGCGCAAATTCCTCCTGATCGCCCCTCTTTGTCTGCTCGGAATGAGCGCCCGCGCGGAGGAGATCCCGGCCGCCGCGATGGCTCCGATCAAGCGCTGGATTGCGCAGCAGGCCGACATTCGCACGCTCTCCGCCGACTTCGTCCAGACCCGCCGCCTGCGCGTGCTGCGCGACCCCGTGGCGCGCCCCGGCCAATTCTGGTTTGCGACACCCGGCAGCTTCCGCTGGCAGCTCGGCAACCCGCCCGAGACGATCGCCCTGCGCCGCAAGGACGCCGTGTATCTGATCTCCGTGAAGGGGCGCAAATTCTCACGGCAGAATCCCGCCGCGATGGCCGCGAAGAGCGGGATGCGGGACATGCCGATGATGGAGTTTCCCATGGCGACGGACTACGCCGACTTTGCGAAGCGCTTCGAGGTGCGCAGCATCAGGGTCGACGGCGGCCTCTGCACGGCGAACATCCTCCCTCGCGACGCCAGTGCGCGCAAATTTCTTCAGAAGGTCGAGGTCGTCTTCGACACGAACACGGGCAACATGCACGCCTTCGAGGTCGCCTTCCGCGACGGCTCCGCCCTGCGCAACGAGTTCTCCAACGTGCAGGTGAATCGCCGGATCGACCCGGAGACCTTCTCGTTCGACCTCACCGGCTACACCGAGATCCGTGGGAAAGATTAAGCTTCTCCTCGCGCTTGTCCTGCTGGCGGTCGTCGGCGTCGGTCTGTCCCGGATCAGCTTCAACGTCGACATCCTGAAGCTTCTGCCGGGCAACCTCACGCAGGTTCGCGGCCTCTCGCTTTTCCTCGAGCATTTCGCGCTGCCGAACGAACTCCTCATCACCGTCGAAGGCGATGACGCGAATGACGTCGAGACGGCCACCACCGCGCTCGCCGCCAAGCTCCGCACCCAGCCCGCGCTGGTGAAGCGCGCCGTCGACACCGCGCCGTGGGAATCCCACCCCGAGGACCTCGCGGAGCTCATCGCCTACCTGCTCCTCAATCAGCCGCCGGCCAGGATCGCGGAACTCACCCACCGCCTCGCGCCCGCCGAGGCCCCGCGAATCGCCCAGGCCGCGGTCGAGACGCTCAGTGAATCGATGGCGCCCGCGGATATTGCGATGCTCGGTTACGATCCCTTTGGCCTTGGCGCCTCGCTCTTCAGCTCTGGCCTCATCCCGGAAGACATGAAGTCGGAATTCTCGTCCGCCGACGGGAAGTTCCGCGTCGTCTACGTCGAGGCGGCGAAGCCGATCGAGAACTACGAGGACGCCATCGAATGGATCGGAAAGATCAGGAAGCTCGCCGAGGAAGGCGTCGCCGGGCAGCCCGTGAAGCTCGGATTCACCGGCCAGCCGGCCTTCGTGGCCGACATTTCCGGCACGATGAAGTGGGACATGATCTCGTCGTCGTGCGTCACGATGCTCGTGATCGGTTTCATCTTCTGGCTGTGCTACCGCCGCGTGAGGCCACTGCTCGACCTGCTGCTCATGCTCGTCATCGTATTCGTCGTCTCGATGGGCATCGCCGGCCTGTTTCTCCATGAACTCACGATCATCGGCGTGGGATTTGCCTCGATCATGATCGGGCTGAGCGTCGACTACGGCTACCTCGTCTATCAAAAATCCCTCCACCAGCAGGGCACCCTGCGCGACCTGCAATGGGACTCGTTCCGGAACATTCTCTGGACCGCCGGCACCACCGCCGCCGCGTTCTTCGCCCTGAACCTCAGCAGCCTGCCGGGGCTTTCCCAGCTCGGGAATCTCGTGGGCATCGGCGTGATCGTCGGCGCGGTCGTGATGATTCTCATTTTCGCGCGCATCACCCAGATGTGGAAGAAATCCGTGCCGGCGCCCACGTTCGTCGAGCGCGCGTTCCACACTCCTGCTTTTCTGCGAGCCGGCGCCTGGGTGACGGGGCTCGTGCTCGTCGCGCTCGCCGTCACGCTCGTGATCAAGGGCCCGCCGCCCGTCGATTCCTCCGCCGGCACGCTGCGCCCCCGACACAGCGGCGCCTACGACGCGATGGACCAGCTCTACGCGAAGCTCGCCGACGACCGCGATCTGCTCAGCCTGCTCGTGACGGGCGCCACCGAGGAGGAAGTCTTTACGCGACTGGAAAAAGCCGACGCCCAGCTCCAGGCCGCCCGGGCGCGTGGTGAGATTCGCAGCTACCACACCGCCCTCCCGCTCTGGCCGCATCTCGCGAACCAGCGCGCGAATCTTCCCGTGCTCGGCGCGCTCGCCGCGGAGGCACCCCGCCTCGAACAAACGCTCGCCGACGCCGGATTCGCGCCGGAGGCCTTCGGTCTTACGCGCGCCATCCTCGATCGATGGGCGACATGGGCAAAACAGACGCCGCCCATCTGGCCGGGCAATGCCGCGAGCCAATGGATCATGCGCCGCGCCGCCAGCCGCACCGCGGGCGAATCCGTCGCGCTCGGCATCGTTCGCGCAACACCGGGCGACGAGGACAAGGTCGTCCGCGAGATTCAGACGGAAGGCGTTTATCTCGTGAGCTGGGGCCAGCTCGGGGCGGAACTCCAGCGCGTGGTGCCCGGCGAATTCCTCAAGCTCATCGGCGGCCTCGTCGGAATCGTGCTCGTGCTGCTGCTCATCGGCTTCCGCAGCCTCCGCGATGTCGGCCTGCTCGTCTTCTCGATGGCGCTCGTTTTCGTGGCCCTCGCCGGCGCGATGCGCGTCTTCGACCTGAGCTGGAATTTCTTCAACATGGCCGCCCTGCTGCTCCTGCTCGGCACAGGCATCGACTACGGCATCCTCATGCTGCTGGCCCTGCGCCGGAACGGCGGGGACGTGCCCGAAGCGCAGCGCACGATCGGCCTCGTGGTCGCCCTGTGCGCGGCGGCGGCTGCCGCGGGATTCGGCACGATCGGCTGGGCAAACAACCGCGGCCTCGCCAGCCTCGGCGTGACCTGCGCACTCGGTCTCGCGCTCGACGCGCTCATCTCGATCTTCCTGCTCCCGGTGCTCTGGCGGATGATCCACCCGGCCCGGCGCGCCTAACGAATCGAGAGTCCGGCGAGGTCCTCCGTGCCGACGAAGTGCTTCGAAAGAAACCGGATCACCCCGCGTCCGTAGGCCGAAGACGTGGTCGCGCCGGAGGCCATGCAGGCAATGTGCGTCTCGACGTGCCTGTGCATGAACCGGCTCAGCCACATGTTCCAGCGCTGCTCGAGCTTCACGCCGGTGTGATACATCGCAAACATGCGGCCATCGTAGTAGAGCTCGATGAGTTCCATCCACGCACCGATGAGTTCGTTCATCTTTGCCGCGTAGACCGCGGGGCGCGTGAGGTTGTCCGCAAGGATCTCCGCCGAATGCAGCGCCAGCCACATGCCGGGCGACAGCATCGGATCGACGAAGCCAAAGGCGTCGCCGACCATTGCCCAGTTCGCGCCGTGGCCGCGCTCCGAGACGAGCTGGTAGTTGGAATACGTCGCCACGTCCGTCACGCGTCGGGCGTCGCCCGCCGCGGCGGCGAGCGAGGGATCGTTGCGGATCGCGGCTTCGAGCCGTTCCTCGGGCGTGGCGCCGAGCCTGGCGATCTCGTCCTTGTTCATCACGATTCCGACCGAAAGCCGGCCGCGCAGCGGAATTCGCCAGCACCAGCCGGCATTCATCCGCCCGATGAGCACCTGCCCGCGCGGCTCCTCGGGCGCGAAGCCCTCGAAATGGGCGAAGTGCGCGACATCCTTGCGCGAACCCAGCTTCGCAGGAATTCCCAGCGCTCGGGCGAACATGCGGCTGCGGCCCGACGCGTCGACGATGAAATCCGGCTGCCGGCCGCCCAGCGATGGCGCGGCGGCGAGTGTTTCCGGAGCGAGGCGCACGCGATCCGGACCGTCGCCTTCAATCTTCGCCTGGTGCACCACGCGCGTGACGCCGGCTTCGATGGCGCGTTCCTCGATCACCCGGTCGAAGCCCGGGCGCGGCACGTTGTAGGAATACGTCGGCAGATGGCAGGCCGCGACGGGCTGAAAGCAGAAGTCGATCTTCTCCTCCGGCGACATCACGAACGACACGCCGGGCTTGTAAACGCCGATCTCCGCGACGCGTTCCTCGACGCCGAGACGCCGCAGCACCGGGATGATCGCCGGGATCAGCGATTCGCCGACGATGAGATCCGGCCGCCGTTCGTTCGTGAACAAGGTGACCTCCATGCCCTTCTCCCGAAGGAACGTTCCGAGCGCCGAGCCCGAGGGGCCGTTGCCGATAATCGCGATGCGTTTCATGACCGTTTGATTTTGCCGCTGGCCGTTAGCGGTATCGCGTCCACAAATCGAAACTCAACCGGAATCTTGTAACGCGCGAGCGCCGCGCGGCAGCACGCGACGACGGACGACAACGTCGGCGGCTGCCCCGGATTCATCGCGACCAGCTCCGCCACGGGCACCGCGCCCGCCTTGGGATGCGGTCGGCCGCTCACCCGGGCGGCGCGAATGTCCGGATGCTCGCAAAGCACCGTCTCGACCTCCTCGGGGAAGCATTTCATGCCCGCGACATTGATCACCGAGTGGCTCCGCCCGACCAGATACAGGCAGCCATCCTCATCGCGACGGCAGAGGTCGCCGGTGCGGAACCAGCCGTCCTCGAGGATATCCGCCTGCGGTCGCCAGGGATCGAGATAGGCGTCGAGCATGCCCGGGCCTCGCACGAAGAGTTCCTCGCCGCGCACGTCCACCTCGAAATCCGGCAGGGGCTTGCCGATCGAGTCCGGCTTTGCGCGGCCCGCCTCGAGATTGAGGATCGGCAGCCCGACTTCGATGATCCCCAGGCCCTGCGAAAGCGGCACGCCGTAGCGGGCCTCGAAGGCCTGCGCGGTCGCCACGGGCAACGCCGCGGCCGTGGAAACCGCAAGTCGCAGCGTCGGCCACGGCAGACCCGACGCCTCAGCGCCGAGCAGTCCGTGATGAAACGGCGCGCCGTAAAGCACCGTGCCGCCATGCTCGCGCGCCGAGGCCAGGATGTCCTCCGCGAGATGCGACGTGACGACGATCGTCGTCGCGCCATGCAGGAGGTAGAGCATGATCGACACCGCGAAGTGATGCGCCATCGGCAGGATCCAGACGACTCGATCGGCCGGCCCGATGCGCAGGCCACGATTGGCCGCGGTCACGCGCGCGAGCAGCGTCTCGTGAGAAATGACGATGCCCTTGCTCCGGGCCGTCGTTCCCGAGCTGAAGCGGATGAAGGCCGGATTCAGCGCCGCCAGCGCGGCCTCGTCGAAGGACGGCGCGGCCGGCGATTCGACCTCGTGCACGCTGCCGTCCGCCTCGACGATCGCGCCGGTCGCGGTGCGCCGGATCACCTCCACCTGCTCCCGCGGGCAAAGCTCGTCCGCGATCGGCACGAGACATTTGCCGGCCCGCACGATGGCCAGCGCGAGCACGATGTGCCCCACGCCGTTCGGGCAACGCAGGCCGACGCGCGCCGCCGGCACGGCCTCGATGGGCTGCGACGCGGTCTCCACCATCTCGATGAGGCGTCCGTAGGAAATTCGCTGGTCACCGCAAATCACGGCGATGGCCTCGCGATCGGCCGTGGCAAAAATGCGTTCAACGATGTTCATGATTTGCGGATGCGTTCGCGATCGGACCGGACGGCGGCCGCATCCACCGACTGACCGGAGGCGTGGAGAGCGGCGGCAATGCCCGCGGCCTCGCCGGTCGCGAGACACGTGCCCATCACCCGAATGGAAGCCTGCGCCTCGTGGCTGCAGGAAAGGCAGCGGCCCGCCACGAAGAAGGCGTCGAGGTCGCGTGCGCGCAGTGCGCCCAGAGGGATGTCGGCGGGACGCCCGTGCTCCGGATAACGCAGGCGCGGGCCGCGGTTCGACTCGCGCAATTCCATCGGCCACGTCGCGCGCGCGATAGCGTCGGGAAAACGCGTTCCGGTTTCGAGGTCGGCCGTCTCGAGTCGACTCCGGCCCACGACGCGGCGGCTTTCGCGAATCCCCACCCGGGCCGGGAACGCCGAAATCGCGCTCGCCGCAAAGCCCTCGACGGAACGCCTCAAGAACTCCGCAAGTCGCCACGCCAATGCGCGCCCCTCAGCCTCGAGCGCGGCAATATCCGCGGCCCGCGTCGGATCGTAGTCCGCCGCGCCCGCCAGATCGATGGTCACATAGGCCTCGCCGCCGCGACCGGTCGCGCGAAGTCCCGTGCCGAGCGCTCCGGCGGGCAGCTCCGTCGAGGCCACCGCGCGAGCAATCTGCACCGAGATCCGGAGGCGACCGTCATCATCCAGCGTGCCCGCATCGACCCCGTGCAGCCCGAAAATGAAGGCAGGCCGTTGCAGGAATTCGGCCGGCGCCTGCTCGAAAGCCGCTCCGGCCAGCGCCGCGAGCGTGCCGTCGCCAGTCGTGTCGACGAGCGCGCGCGGCTTTACCGTGCGACGAGCGCCGCGCGTGGAAATTTCCACCTCGGCTCCCCCATCGCGCACCGCGATCACCTCCGAATGCAGGAGCACCTCGAGATTCCCGGTTTCGAGAACGATTTCATCCGCGAGTCGCGCAAAGCCCGCAGGCTGATGCGGCAGCACGAACACGCGCCCCATGCGAACGGGCGCCACCGCCCCGCCAAGCTCGATCAGCCGCGTGGCGACCTCGGAGGCGAAGCCGGGATTTGCCCATCGCAAACCAGCCTCGTCGGCGAGTTCGTAAAGGCCGCAAAAGGAATGCACGAGGGCAACTGTTCCCATTCCGCCCAGCGCACCGTGGCGCTCGACAAGCAGCGTGCGTGCGCCGCAGCGGGCGGCGGAGACGGCGGCCGCGAGCCCCGCGCTCCCGCCACCGGCCACGAGAACGTCAATCGCCATGGCCAGGGTTTTGTCTCGGGCCACCGAGCAGATCCTCGAGCAGGCGATCGACCATGACGCGGCGTTCGTCGTCGGTGATGGCGCCATCGCGCCACGAGAGCGCCAGGTTCACGCGCTCGCCGCGTTCGCACAGGAAAATGCCGGTGCCGGGCGGCGAGCCGAGGCTCGGCAGGTGGTTTGCGTTCTCGATCTCCGCGCCGGCGAAGCTCGTGAGCTCCGGAGCGAACTGCCCGGTGTGCGAATGGAAGAACGACGAAATCTCGCCGCCAAACTGCATCCGCACGATCGTCATGAAAACCCGCGAAGGCATCCGCATCATCAACTCGAGCAGCGTCGCAAAAGACTCGTCGAGCCGTTCGCGCGTCATCTCGCCGAATTGCTTCTTCAATGCCGCCGCCGCGGCGTCCAGCGTGCCAAGTTCCTCCCGCATCGCGCAGAAGAAAAGGATCGTCATGTGATTGTGAAAGATCGGCCCTCGGCCGCCGCGCTTGCGCATCTGGATCGGCACACTCGCAATGTATCCCTCGGGAACCTTTCCGCGTTTCTCGAAGACGGCCTGATGGGCGCGCGTCGCGCAGGCGAGGTAATACGGCAGCGGGAACAGCGAGCCCGTCATCTGCTCGGCGCGAGCCCGCACGATCGCCGACTCGGCGGGAGTGAGCGGGATCAACTCGTAGCGGCAGTGGCCGGGACGCGGGCGCGGGCCGTTGAGCGAGCGGACGCCGACGCGATCGAGCTTTGCGAGCCGCATCACGGCAGCCTTCGCCCGTTGAAATTTCTGGCCGAAGCTCACCGGCGCCCGAACGGGGTCCGGCGTCTCGCACGACAGATCCTCTCCCTCCGCGAGCCGGCCGAGATCCGCGAGCAGCAGCTCGGCGCCCTTGCCATCCATCAACAAATGCGACCAGGTGAGCGCTACGACGCTCCGGCCGTCACGAAGCTCGAGGACATCGAGTCGCGCGTTGAAGGTGATGCCGTCCTCGACGCACGGCTCGTGCATGCGCTCCTGCAGCGTCGCCATACCGTCCTCGACGGTCACGGCTTCCGGCCCGAGCGCGCCGGGTGATCCCGGCTCGCGCCAGAACCCGATCGGCAGGGGCCGGTCCGGCGGCGGCGGCACTTCCCAATACGCGAGCCACGTGCGCCAGCTCCGTCGCAGACGGCCGGTGAGCAGCGGGTGCTTTTGCACGACGCGACGCGCGGCGACGCGCAGCTTCGCGAGGTCCGGCACCCGATCGAGCTCGAGCAGGGACTGGCTGATGTGCGCCCCCTGACCGGTGCGACGCATGAAGGCATCCATCGCGATCAGAAACGAATCGGGGACGCGCGTCGGAACGCGGGCGATGGACGCGGACTCGCCTTGCGCGGCCATCAGGCGACGGTCGCGATCCGTTCCCTCACCAGACGGGCAAGCTGCCGGACATTCTGAAAATTCGCGCGGCAGATATCGGAATCCGGCACGACGACGCCGAATTTCTCCTCGAGCAGGAGGACGAGCTGCATCATGGCCATGGAGTCGAGTCCGGCCGCATAGAGGTCGGATTCGGCGTCGAACCCGGCGGGGACCTCGAGGATCCGCTCGCCGATGGCGGTCAGGATTTGCTCTTCAAGGTTGGCAGGGTCAGGAAGCGACGACGGTGACATGCGGGTTCCTAATGCATCACCGACAGGACCAGAGTCAAGCCCGCACGGCCCGCAGCAAATCGGCCGATTCGCGCGCGGTTTGCCGCCCCATTTCGACAAGCGCGGGCCACGTTTTGGCCCGGAGGAAGCTCGGCCGTGGCGTGCTCGTGCGCAGGATGATGAGCCGTTTGCCCGCGCGCTCGACGCGGTCGATCTGCGTGCGCACGAGCTCGTCGCACACGAGCTGGTGCGAGAGGCTCACCGCATGCGAGACGTTCATCGCGCCATTCCTTCCCCGCGCGGCCGTCTCACCTTCGTGCGAAATGAGGTGCACGACGATCGTGCCGATTTCCGGGTCGTCAGCCCAATGGCCGAAGGGCACGGGATTCGCAATGCCCCCGTCCCAGTAGCGCTGGCCGGAGATCTCCCGGGCCGTGAAGAGAATGGGAAACGCGCAGGTGGCGACCATGCTCTCGGCCAGCGGCCCGGTCGTTACGATCTCGGAGCGACCGGCCGTGAGATTCGTGAGCGCCAGCGAGAGATGCGGATCGCAATCCTCGATGCGGCGGTCGCCGATGTGCCGGCGCATGAGCGCGACGACGCGATCCGCCCGAATCACGCCGTAATGTCCCGTGCGATTCAGGATCGTGTGGAAGCCGCGCACGAATCCCCGCCACTCGAAAAACGAGCGCCGCAGATCTCGCGAAAGCGTCACGCCGACGATCTCCTCCGGCGTCAATCCCCCGCCATACAGCCCCGCGACGAATCCGCCCGCCGAGGCGCCGCCGATGGCCTCGGGGCGCCCGCAGATCGCCGCAAAGCCCTCCAGGAAGCCGGCATGCGCGTAGTATCCGAGGAACGACGAGTTGAGGCAGAGCGCAAGACCAGGACCGGACATGTGACGCCAGCGCTTACCGTGCTTCGGCCCGGCGCGTCCAGCGGGATCGCGGTTTTTGACTTGCCAGCGGAAGGGCCGGAGCCGCGAATGCAGCGCTTCACCCCATGCCCGCCTTGATCAAGAAATGGCTCCCGCTCGTCCTGCAGACGCTCGTCAGCCTCGCGCTGCTCGGGTGGATCTTTCGCAACGAATCCTTCCGGGCGCAGGCCTGGCACGTGCTGACCTCGGCGAAGCCCGGCTGGCTCGCCGCCGGTCTGGCCGCCGCCGGCCTGGGCAATCTCGTCGGCGCCTTCCGCTGGGGCATTTTTCTGCGCGTGCTCGACATTCCGATCAGCCGCTGGGAAGTGCTTCGACTCTCGTTCATCGGCCTCTTCTTCAATAACTTCCTCGTTGGCGCCGTCGGGGGCGATGCCGTGAAAGTCGTGTGGCTCGGCGCAAAGGGTTACCGCCACTCGAACGCCCTCCTCTCCGTGCTCATGGACCGCATGAGCGGCCTCGGCGCCCTCGTCATTTGCTCCGTCTCGTTCATTCTCTGGCGATTCGACTGGCTCTGCCGCAGCCCCGTCGTCGCGGGCGCGATCACCTTCGTCTTCATCTATCTCGGCAGCGTCGTGCTGCTGCTGTCGGCCACGTTTTTCCTCGCTCACCGCGGCCTCACGCCGAAGTTTCCCAAACACGAACCGACGCGGGAAAAGATTCGCGAGACGTCGCTGGCCTATCTCAAGTTCGTCCAGCAATGGCGCGAAACGCTCGTCGCCTCGGGGCTCTCGGCGATCATTCTGATCACGCACTTCCTCACGTTCTACTTCAGCGCGCGCGCCTTCGAAGCGGATATCCCGCTGCCGGACTTCTTTGCCCTCATGCCGGCGGTGGACATCATTTCCGCCCTGCCGATCAGCCTCGGCGGGCTCGGCGTGCGCGAGCAACTCTTCGTCACCGCGCTCGGGGAACTCTGCGGCATCCCCGCCGCGCAGGCGGTCTCGATCTCCCTCGGCGGCGCGGTCATCACGCTGATGTGCGGACTTGTCGGTCTCGCCTTCCTCCCCTCGTATCGCCGCGCAACCCGGGTCGCGGAGGCATGCTGACCCGGTTTCGCCAGCGCAAACATGCGGTCATGCGCTTCTGGCGCTGGCCAATTCTGTTCTGCTACGCGGAAGGCAAGACCGCACTCGATCCTGCCTATCCCGCGACGTTCGAGATCCTTCGCGAATCCCGCCTGCCCCTGCTCGATCTCGGCTGCGGCATCGGCCTGCTCTCCGCCTTCCTCTGGGCCCGCGGCCATCGCCCCGAGATGCTCGGCATCGACGCCGACGCGAAGAAAATCCGCGTCGCCTCGCGGGCTCTCGCCGGCACCACCGCGCAGTTCCTCGCCGGCGACGCCCGGGAATTTCCGCCGCACTCCGGCAACGTGGTGGCCCTCGACGTCGTCCACTATTTCAACGACGCCGAGCAGCAGGCCTGGCTACGCCGCATCGCGGCCAGCATCGCGCCCGGCGGCGTCGCGATTGTGCGCGCGACGCTTCACGAGCCCGGCTGGCGCTACTCCGCGACAAAGGCCGAGGAATGGCTCATCCACCGCTGCCGCTGGATTCCCTGGGCCGGGTGGAATTTTCCCACCCGGGAGGAAATCTGCGCTCCGTTTCGCGAGGCGGGATTCGTCGAAGACGTCCGCCCGATGTGGGGCTGGACGCCGTTCAACGGCTACCTCTTCACCTTCCGACGCTAGCGCGTGTAGGCCTGGCGCTTGGCGCGGGCGACCTGGAATTCCTCCCAGGTCACGTAGCCATTGTGGTTCGCATCGGCTTCGTCGAACGGCGCCGCCATGCGGTCCTTGATCAGAGCGCTCTTCTTCGCCTCTTCGAGCGAGAGCTTGCCGGTGCCGCTCTGGTTCAGCTTCCTGAAGCCCTCGGCCGTGCCGCCATCGGCGACATATTCCTCCACCGTGATGAAGCCGTCGCCGTTCTTGTCATACATCGCGAAAAGCTGCTCGACCATGAAGTCCTGGTATTCCTCACGGGACACCCGGCCATCGCCGCTCTTGTCCGCCTTCTTGAAGAGCACCTCCACGCTGACCACTTTCGGCTGCGGACTCGCGCAGCCGCCCAGCAAAAGAACTCCGATCAGGCCAGCCGAAGCAAAAGCAAATTTCATAGTGATCGCAGTTGAGCGAAAATCCCCCGTCGCGGTCAAACTCCGACTTTGGACAACGCCGTCTCGTTGGAAATCAGCCGCCCACTTTTTAGCTGAAAAGATTGTCTGGCGTGACACACTCCCGGGCATGTCGCTGTCGCGGACCGTTCCTCTCGCGCTTGCCGCCTCGCTTTTCGCCGTCGCCCCGCTGCAATCCGCCCCGGCCGATCTCAAAACGCTCCGAGAGCAGCTCGCGCTCGCCACCGAGGACAAGGACACCCTCTCCCGCATCGAACTGCTCCGTCGCATCGTCGCCGTCGATCCCGCGGACGCCGCCTCGCATCGGCTGCTTGTCGAACTCTGGCTCGAAATCAAGGACTACGACCTCGCCGAGGCCACTCTCAACGCCTGGCCGGACGCGCCGCCCGACCTCGCCGCCCTCACCCGCGCCGCCGTGCTGCGTTACCGCGACGAAGACGTGCCCGGGGCCGTGCGCGTGCTGCAGGACTACCTCGCCAAATCGCCAAAAGACCTCGCCGCGCACGAGGCGCTCGTCGACGCACTGCTCGCCACGAAGGACTACGCCGCGCAGCTCGCCGCTCTCGACGCCTACATCGCCGTCCAGCGCGACGTGACGAACCTCATCCGTCGGGCAAACACGAAGCTCGCTCTCGACGACTTCACTGGGGCCATCGCGGACGCCCGCGCCGCCGAGGCGCTTGATTCCGAGGCGGACATCGTCAAGCGCAACGTCCCCAGCTTCGAGCGGCTCGAGATCGCCCTCAATTCGCTGCCACCCCTCGACGCCACGCTCGAGAAATCCCCGCGCGATCTCACCGCCCTTATGCAGCGCGCGTGGTGGCTGCGCTACGGCAGCCTGAACGCCCGTTCGCTCGCCGACGCAAACGCCGCCCTCGAGGCCCACCCCGGCTCCGTCGCCGCACTCGTCGCGCGGGAACGCGCCCGCTGGCTGCTCGATCAGGTCGAGTCCACGGCCTCCCGCCGCGACACGCTCGTCGGCGTCACCCGCTCCCATGCGCTCGAGTCGATCGAATCCATCGCCGCTGCCGACCTCGCGCTCCAGAAAAACCCCAGGGACGAAGTCGCTCTCCGTCAGCGCGCCCGCGGGCTGAACGGCGCCGAGCAATACCTCCTCGCCCAGCGCGACGCCGACGCCGCGCTCGCCCTCGACGAGAAGGACGCCGACGCCGCGCTCGAGTTGCTCTACGCGACGTCACTCCTCGGCCAGGATATTACTCCCATCTTCCGGCGCATCGAGATCATCGCGCCGCCGAAGCCCAAGGTCGCCCTCGCGAACGCTTACCTCGCCGACCTCTATTTCCGACAGTCGAACCTCCCGCTCGCGCTCGACTACGCAAACCGCTCGCTGGCCCTCGCCGAGACCGAATACGTCCTCCGCATCAAAGCCGCCGCCCTCCAGCGACTCGGCCGTTCCGACGAAGCCGCCGCCGCCACGAAACGCGCCAACGCCCTGCACCGATGAAACTCCGCCGGCTCGCCCCTCTCCTGCTTGGTCTCGCCGCCCTGGGCATGAACCGTCCGCCGACGCCAACGCCATCCCCCACGCCGGCGGACGCGGCGACCCCCGCCCCGACCGCGACGCCGGCCGCCTTTCCCACGCCACCGCCACCGCTGGTCTTCGGCGAAGACCCGCAGCCTTTCGTCGACGCTCCGGACGCCATCGGCATCGCCGTCGAAGGCGGCGAGGACGAGAACGACGACACGAATAACACGCTCGGTCTCCACACGGAGTTCACGATTCAGTTTCCCGACGCGATGGTGCCGCCCGATCGCATCGACGTGACCGATTCCCAATCGCCGATCTCCATCTGGCCCGACCTCGCGGTGAAATGGGTGTGGCGCACGCAGTCGCAGGGCGAGTGGCGCGTCGACGGCCCGATCATTCCCGGCCAGAGCTACCACCTGCGTCTGCGGGAAGGGCTGACGAATCTCGCCGGCGTCCCCCTCGAGACCGCAAAGTGGGGTTACGAAGTCCGGACCGACTCGTTCACCGTGAGCAGCGAGTTCGACGTGCGCGACGCGTTGAACGCCCAGCCGCAGATCCCGCTCGAATTCAACGTCCCCGTGCGCCTGCACGACGCCGCCGAGGGCATCTGGTTCCAGGATCGCCTTTCCCGCCAGCGTTTCCCCGCCGAGCTGCTGTTGAACCGCGCCGTGAGCGACATCGACGGCGACGTGGTGGACGTCACGACGGCCACGAACGAAACCGCGCCGACGGAGTTCCGGGTCCGCCCGCGCGATCCCCTGCCCGTCGGCCGTTTCTACGACCTCATCGTCGAGAACGTTCATGACTCCTACGCCGGCCGCACGCTACCCTATCCCGAGGTCTTCGCGCTCGGTCGCACGCAGCCTCTCACCATCGACTTCGTCGCCGCGCGCAACTGGCCTACGGACAAGCCGCACATCGAGGTCAAATTCCACGGCTATCTCGGCGACGAGGCTCTTCCCGACAGCCCGCTCACCATCGAGCCGGCCGTGCCGAATCTTCGCTTCCGCAAGGAAGGCGAATCGCTCTTCGCCGACGGCGATTTCGACGTGAGCAAGCGCTACCGCGTCACCATCGCCGCCGGCATCACCGGCGCCAGCGGCTATCCCCTCGCGAAGGCCGAGACATGGGGCGCGACCTTCCATCCGAAGCAGGCCACCCTGCTCTTCCCCGAAGGCACCATCCGCCAGCGCGCCGCGCTCGGCCTCCGCTTCGCCCTGCTCCAGGCAAACACCGGCCCCATCACCTGGCGGCTCGCCCGCGTGCCCCTCGATCGTCTCGACGAGATTCGCGCCGCGCTTCGAGCGGACATTCCCCGGCCCGTGGTCGACCCCCTCCATCTGGAAGTCGTGGGACAGGGCGAGCTTCCCGCCTCCGCCGACGATCTCGAAGTCGTTCGCCCCATCACTTGGCAGCCCGCCGCCGGCCAGCCAGCCCTTTCCGGCCCCTACGTCATCGAGGCCGAGACGAAGGACAGCGCCGGCGCCACGCTCTCGAACCAGGCCCTCATCTTCTTCAACGAGGCTGTCTTCACGCAGAAGAACACGCCCGCCGGCACGATCCTGCGACTCGCCCGGATGTCCGATGCGCAGCCGATCCGCGGAGTGCCGGTCAAGGCCGTCACCGCCCGCCTCGACGAGATCGCCCGCGGCATCAGCGACGAGCACGGCGTCGTCGCCTTCCCCACGACCGCACTCACCGGCGCCGCCTTTTTCCTCACCGATCCGAAGGACGGCTCCGCCCCATCCGTCGACCTCGCGGCTCCCGGCTCTCCGTTCCCGGGCAGCGGCTCGCTTTACGCCTCCGCACCGCCTCCCTGGCGCGGAGCCATCATCACGGATCGCCCGCTTTATCGCCCCGGCGACGACGTGAAATTCAAGGGCTTCCTGCGCCGCAACGACTTCGACGGCCTCGTCGCCCCGGCTGGCGTCGTCGTCAAATGGAAGATCGTCAGCAGCGAGCGCGACGAACGCGTCGCCGAGGGCACGGCCACCGTCAACGAGTTCGGCGGGTGGGATGGCTCGTGGGAAACCCCGCCCCAGGGCAAGCTCGGCGCCTTCCGCATCGTCGCGCAGGTCGGCGAAACACCCGCGGGCGACAACGGCGACTTCCGCGTCGAGGAATTCCGCAACCCCCCGTTCTCCGTGATCTGCGAGGTCGCTCCCGCCACGAAGGCCGGAGAATCCACGATCAACGTTTCGTCCCAGTATTTCCACGGCGCCCCGAATGTCGGCAGCCGCGTGAAATGGACCGCGACATGGCTGAGCGACTCCGACGGCGAGTATTACAACGACCAGGATGCCGAGGGCTTCACCCGCGTGGATCTCTATTCCGAGCACCATCGCACGCCCGTTTTCGAAGTCGAGGTGAGCGGCGAAACCTCCCTCGACGCGAAGGGCCGCGCGACGCTGACAAGCACCGCGCCGTTCCAGGATCCCGGCCTGCGCGCCCGGTCCAACGTCCTCTGGCGCGTCGACGTCACCGGTCCGGATGGCCAGACGATCACCGGCGGCTCGGAGGAAACCGTCGTCATGAACGACGTCACCCTCGGCGTGAAGCCCGACACGACCACCAGCGCGACCGGCATCGCCTTCGACCTCCAGGCGACTCCGCGCGACCCCGCGCAGCCCGCGCCCGCCGAAGTGCACGCGGATCTCTTTCTCGTCCAGACGAAGTCCGTGAAGGAGCGCCTCGCCCCGTTCGTCTACCGCTACCGCAACACCGATGTGTTCGTGCCCGTCGAGCAGAAGAACGTCCCCGCGAACGGCCATCTCGCCTTCACGCCAAAAACGCCCGGCCGATACGTGCTCGTCGTCTCGCCCCTCGCCGGCCAGCCCGGCATTCCCGTTAGCGAGGAAATTTATCTCCAGGGCACTGGCGAAGCCGAGCTGCCCGTGAAGAGCGATCAGTCCCTTGCGATCCAGCCCGTGGCGAAGGACAAGCCCGTGCCCGTGGGCCAGAACGCTGCCTTCGACATCCTCTCGCCGAGCCCCGGCATTGCGTGGGTCACCGTCGAGACCGACCGCATCCTCGAGACCTACACGATCCCGCTGCCCGGGAATTCCACCCGCATCGAGATTCCGGTGAAGCCCAGCTACGCGCCGAATGTGCATGTCGCCGCCTACCTGCTGCGACCCGGCAATTCCGACGAACTCCCCGGGGAAATGTTCGGCGTCACCGCGTTGAAGGTCACCCGTCCCGACGCCGCCATCGACGTCGCCGTGAATGCGGACCGCCCGGAATACCAGCCTCGCCAGCCCGGCACCCTCCACGTGCTCACCTCGGCGGGGGGCCGCCCGCTCGCGAATGCCGAAGTCACGCTCTACGCCGTCGACGATTCCATCCTCGAACTCGGCGGCTGGACGCTGCCCGCGCTCCTCGACACGTTCCTGCCCGACCACCCCTTCAATGTCGTCACGCGCTTCGCCCTCTCGAACTACATCGAGAATTTCAGCGAGGCCGCCCTCACGCAAAAGGGCTTCATCGTTGGCGGCGGCGGCAAGGACGAGTTCGGCAACAGTCAGTTCACCCGGCAGGATTTCCGCCCGCGCATTCTCTGGCTGCCCTCGCTCCGCACCGACGCCCACGGCGAGGCCACCGCGCAATTCACCCCGCCCGACAACCTCACGCGCTTCCGCGTGATCGCCCTCGCGCAAACCCGCGCGAACCAGTTCGGCGCCGGCGACACCACCTTCACCGTTAGCAAGCCCGTCATCGTCGAGCCCGCCCTGCCGCGCTTCCTCCGTCAGGGCGACGAGATCGAGCTTCGCGCCGTTGCCCGCCAGAAGGTCGCCGATACGACCAGCCTCACGATCACCTGCGCGCCCGGCGGCGGCCTCGCGCTCACCGGCCCCGCGCAGGTCACCCGCGACGCGGCAAAGAACGACCCCGCCGTTGCCACGTTTCGCGCCCGCGTGGCTGCGGACGCCACCTCTGCAACGGTGAAATTCTCCGTCGCCTCCGCCGCCGGCAACGACGAGGTCGAGATCTCGCTGCCCGTCGCCGCCAGCACGATCCAGGTGCGCGAGGCCGTCGCCGGCAAGGCCGCCGGTCCCACCTTCGCCCCCGCAAAATTCGTCCCCGCCGCGTGGCTCGCCACGCCCGGCACCGTCGATGTCGCGCTCTCCACCTCACCCGACTTCACCCGTCTGCTCGGCATCCCCTCCGTGCTCGATTACCCCTACGGCTGCTTCGAGCAGAAATCCTCGCGCCTCCTCGTCTACACCACGCTCGCGAAGCTCCTCGCCTTCCTCCCGCAGTCGGAGGAGCGCACCGAAAACTACCGCCGCGTGATCGTCGAATCGCTCCAGGAATTCGAGAAGTCGCTCCTGCCCGACGACACCGTTCCCTACTGGCCCTACGGAACCACCGGCAATGCCTTCGTGACCATCCAGACCGCGTGGGCCGTCGCCCAGGCCGAGCAGGCCGGCTTCGACGTTCCCGAGGGCCTCACCCTCGCGCTGCCCCGCGCCGTTACGGCGATCGCCCTCCGCAAGAGCCGCCTCGAGGTTGCCCCTTCGCTGCGCGCCTTCGCCCTCTTCGCGCTGTCGCAGCTCGGCGACGGACCCGACGACGAAGTGAAGGCCGCCGCGAACGAGCTCTTCCTCGGCCGCGACCGCCTCACCGACGAGGCCCGCGGCTTCCTCGCCCTCGCCTTCCACACCTGGGAAATCGAGCCAGAAAAACAGGCCACGCTCGCTGGCGAAATCCCGCCGAAACCGGAAGTCCGCGACTTCAATCCCGTCACCTTCGCGTCGACCACTCGCGCCGACGCCATCGCGAGCCTCGTGCGCCTCACCCAGCCGGACGCCGATCCCGCCGCCCTCCGCAAGCAGCTCACCCCGCAACTCGACCGCGCTGCCAGCCTCTCCACTCAGGAGAACCTCTGGCTACTCCTCGCCTTCGAAGCGCTCCTCGCAGACAAGCCGCCGGCCCGCCTCGCCGCCACCACGCCACCGCCGGATGCCACATCGGAGAACCGTTCCGCCGCCGTCTGGCTGCAGCGCGATCTCGCCCGGCTGAACGACTTCTCCATCCGCGCGGCCAGGACCGCCGACCTCACCTACTCCCTGTCGGCCCGCCGCACCCTCGCTCCGGCCGAGCAGGTCGCCGTCAGCCAGGGCCTGCGCATCGAGCGCATCGTCAGGAATCTCACCGATCCCGCGCGCACCGGCACCGCCGCCGCGCCGTTCAAGCTCGGCGACCAGATCCTCATTTCCTTCCGCTTCCACGCCGACAAGGCCCAGAGCTACGTCGCCCTCGAGGATGCCCTTCCCGCCGGCCTCGAAGTCGTGAACCCGAACCTCGAGATGATCGGCAAGTTCTACCAGATCCCCGACGAACCCGGCGCGCCCGCCGCCTGGCTCTCGTTCTCGGAAATGCGCGACAAGCAGACGAACCTCTTCTTCGACACCGTCACCGCCGGCTCGCAAAGCTACGCCATCCTTGCCCGCGCCACTGCTGCGGGCACGTTCGCCTGGCCCTCCACGCAGCTCACCCCCATGTATGACGCCCGCTTCTACGCCCGCAGCGCGCCCTCCACATGCGTCGTGACGGAGTGAAACGCCTTTGCCGGCGAGCGCTCCGATGGGGCCTGCCGACGACTGCCGCGCTGGCCCTCGTTGCGTGGGCCGGGCTGGAAATCGCCGTCCGCCGCGCGTCGCTTCCCCAGCCCGGCCCTCCTCCCGCGACGCCCGTCCTGGTCGACATCCACGACCGGCCATTTTCCCGGCCCGGCACCGAGATCGTGCGCGACCAGCGCCCCGTCCCGCTCCGCGATCTCGGCCGCTGGCTTCCCCTCGCCACCGTCGGCATCGAAGACCACCGGTTCTGGCAGCACCACGGCGTGGACTGGCTCGCGACGAGCGGCGCCACTCTCCGAAACCTCCGCAATCTCCGCGTCATCTCCGGCGCATCCACGATCACGCAGCAGACCGTCAAGATCCTCGGCCCCCGCACGCATCGCACCCTCGCGGTGAAGGCTCGCGAAGCCGTCGCCGCCCTTGCGCTCGAGCGAACATGGGGCAAGGACCGCATCCTCGAGACCTACCTCAACCGGATCGACTACGGAAATCGCCGCTTCGGCGCCGAAGCCGCCGCGCAGGCCTATTTCGGCAAGCCCGCGGCCGCCCTTTCCCTCGCAGAATCCATCTTCCTCGCCGGCATTCCCCAATCTCCCACCCGCCTGAATCCC
>DATCRI010000068.1 GCA_036569045.1 Chthoniobacterales bacterium
AAAAGCCCCGCCCCGCCGAAGACCATGAGAAACGGCCAGTCGCCGTAACGACTCACCGCTCCCTGCACCCGGGCGGCCTCGCTCTTCTTCCAGCCCTTGCCCTGGGCGGCCACGATCTGCTGCCGCGCCCATCCATCGAAATGAAAAGCCGTCGCCGTGAGAATCCCCGCGCCCGCCAACAGCGCAATGACAAGGAACACGCGCACGGCGGGTGATTTTTCGGTAGCGGCGGACATCGGCAGAAAGTTCTCGTGCTTACAGCAGGCGATGCCGGGAAAGATCCTGCACGTCGATCACGCCCGCCACGCGCGAGCCCTCCACCACCACGATTTCGTCCACCTGATGGGCACGCAGCAGCGCCAGCGCTTCCACGGCCAGCGCATCCTTCGCGATCTGCACCGGTCGCTGCGTCATGTGCTTGCCCACGGGTTCGTCGGCGATGTCAGTGGATTGATTGAACAGGCGCGCAAAGTCGCCATGCGTAAAAATGCCTCCGAGCTGCCCGTCGGCGGATTCGATGACGGCCGCCCCGTTCTTGCCCGCGCTCATTTTGCGCAGGACCGTCCGCACCGTCTCGTCCGCGGCGACGAGCGTGATCCGTTCCCGCCCGCGCATCACGTCCGTGACCTGGGTGAGCAGCGCGCGACCGAGACTTCCGCTCGGATGATAGCGCGAGAAATCCTCCCGACTCATCCCCTTTGCCTCGAGCACGACCATCGCCAGCGCATCGCCCAGCGCAAGCATCGCCGTGGTGCTCGACGTCGGCGCCAGATTCAGCGGACAGGCCTCCTTCTCGACGGCCACGTTCAGCGTCACCGTGCTCAGCCGGGCCAGAGTGGAATCCGGCACTCCGGTGATTCCCAAAATCTCGACATTGAACCGGCGAAGCACGGAAAGCGTCTTCAGCAATTCCTCGGTCTCGCCGCCGTAACTCAGCGCGATCACCACGTCGCCATCCTCGACGACGCCCACATCGCCGTGCAGCGCGTTCAGGGCATTCAGCACCACGCACACGCACCCCGTGCTCGCGAAGGTCGCCGCGATCTTGTCCCCGATCTGCCCGGACTTGCCGACGCCGATGACAATAATCTTCCCGCCGCGAGCAATGCCGCCGAGCAGCAGGCGCACTCCGCGCACGAATTCCGCGCCCAACCGGCCTTTCAGCTTTTCCAGCTCCTCGATCTCGATAGCCAGCACCTGTCCGGCCCGTTCCAGAATCGCTTCGTCGGTAAGAGGT
Organism: Chthoniobacterales bacterium; assembly: GCA_036569045.1. NCBI lineage: Bacteria > Pseudomonadati > Verrucomicrobiota > Spartobacteria > Chthoniobacterales > Chthoniobacterales bacterium. The sequence goes on from DATCRI010000068.1 coordinate 1,238, forward strand.
AACAGCATCGTAAGAAAATCGGAGACGCCCGAAGGAATCGCCCGCCAGCGTTATCGGCGCAACGAACCCCGGCAAGAAAATTACCCTGATGGACGAAGCCCGTCCGTGGCGCCCCAAAGAAATTCATTGCATTTTGCCGCACTTGTGGGATCGTCGAACCTGTTCTGGGGGGAACAGCAGGCCGTCGTGGCATTCGTCGCGGCGGCCTGCATTTTTTATGTCCCCGATTCTTCTGCCGCCTGAAGGCGTTCGCATTCTTCCGAAATCCGGGCGCGAGCGAGCCGTTTTAGGAGAATCGTTGAAAATCCAAGGCCGGAATCGGCCGGGAAAAATGCTCGGGGGGGGACTTGAACCCCCATGCCTTGCGGCATGCGCCCCTCAAACGCACGTGTCTGCCATTTCACCACCCGAGCTTAAGTGGAACGCGCGGAGATTTCTCGCCTCGCGTGAAAGGAGGGGCAGTGTCTCACGAAACTTTCCGGGCGCAAGAAAGAAATTTCGCTTGAACCAAATTCCTTTCGCTGTCACTTTCCCCGGTTCTCACAAGGCATTTTTTATGGCATACGCAATTGTTCAAACCGGCGGCAAGCAATACCGCGTCGCAGAAGGCGACTTGATCGACGTGGAAAAGCTCGATCTGGAAGCCGGCAAGGATGCCGTCCTCGATGTTCTCTTTTTCGCGGACGGTGACAAGGTTCAGTTCGGCTCTCCCCTTCTCGCGGGCGCCTCGGTCACGGCCGAAGTCGTCGAGCAGCACAAGGGCGAGAAAGTCATCGCTTACAAATACAAGCGCCGCAAGGGCTATCACCGCACCGTCGGTCATCGCCGCCAGCTCACGAAGCTCAAGATCAAATCCATCTCCATCTAATTACCCGCCATGGCACATAAAAAAGGACAGGGCAGCGTCAAGAACGGACGCGATAGCACGAGCAAGCGCCTCGGCGTGAAGAAGTTCGGCGGAGAATCCGTCGTCGCCGGCAACATCATCATCCGCCAGCGCGGCACGAAGTTCATCCCCGGCCGCAACGTCGGTCTGGGCCGCGACTACACGATCTGGGCGCTCGCCGATGGTCAGGTCAAATTCGACCGCGCCGGCCGCCGCGTGAACGTGGAGACCGCTCCCGTCGCCGCCGCCTGATTATTTTCAACCGCCTTCGGCGTTCGTAGCAGACGTCGAGGGTTGTTTCGTTCGACCCCCGCCTTTCGAGGCGGGGGTTTTTGTTTTGCCCGGACTTCCCGCTTTTCAGGAACCGGGTTTCGCCGTTTTGTAGGCGGCCATGCATGTGCCGCAATGGATCGAGCGCAAACGGGACGGCGGAGAGCTGAGCCCCGCGGAAATTTCCGCACTCATCGAGCAATTCACGGCGGGGAACGTGCCCGATTACCAGATGGCTGCCTTCGCGATGACGGTCTTCTTTCGCGGAATGACTGCGGCAGAAACGGCGGCCCTCACCGCGGCGATGCGTGACAGCGGCCGCGTCTTCCGCTGGCCGGCGAACACGCCCCCGAAGGTCGACAAGCACTCGACGGGCGGCATCGGTGATAAGGTCTCCCTGATTCTCGCTCCGCTGCTCGCCTGTGAGGGGTTCTGGGTGCCGATGGTTTCCGGACGTGGTCTGGGAATCACCGGCGGCACGCTTGACAAGCTGGAGGCGATTCCCGGCTTCGAGGTGCAGGTTTCCGAGGCGGAGGGATTGCGCCAGCTCGAGCGAATCGGGGTCTTCATGGCGGGACAGACGGCCGATTTTTGCCCGGCCGACAAAAAACTTTACGCCCTGCGCGACGTCACCGGCACGGTGCCCTCTCCCGCGCTGATCATTGCGAGCATCATGTCGAAGAAGCTCGCCGAATCGCTCGACCGCCTTGTGCTCGACGTGAAGTTCGGCTCCGGCGCCTTCATGAAAACGCGGGCCGAGGCGGAAGCCCTCGGCGCGGGCCTCGCGGCGGCGGGCAACGAGAATGGCGTCGTCACGACCCTGCGCCTCAATCCCATGGACGAACCCCTCGGCGGCACGGTGGGCAACGCGCTCGAAGTTTTTGAATCCGTCGAGACCCTCCAGGGCCGCGGGCCAGCCGATTTGCTCGAGACCACGCTCGATCTTTGCGCGACGGTTTCCGATCGCCCCGCCGAAGTCTTTGCGCGTCATTTAGAAACCGGCGCCGCCTGGGAACGCTTCGTCGCTTTGGTGGAGGCGCAGAAGGGCGACGCTGGCGCCCTGGAACGCATGCTCGAAGTGCACGCCGCCCCGATTATCGAAACCCTCGAAGCCGCCACCGCAGGCCGGATCGTTCGCTTCGACGCCGGCACAATCGGTCGCGCCAGTGTCCAGCTCGGAGCCGGGCGGCAACAATCCACGGACGCCGTGGATTTCGCGGTCGGATTCAGCGATATCCGCAAGGTCGGAGAATCCGTCGAAAAGGGCGCCCCGCTTTTGAAAATCCATGCCCGCACCGCAGAAGCCTGCGCTCGGGCCCATGAGGCCGTGCAGAACGCGATCGAAATCGCATGAGGGCGCTGCCTTTGGCGCTCGGGACCATTTTCGCGGCAGCTTTGCTTCCGTTGGCCGCCGCTGAGGCTCCGTTGCTGTCGATCCTGAAGGATCGCGACTCCCTTCAAAACGTGCCGTTTCCCGAGGTCATCGAACTGACGACCGGTCACCAGGTTCTTCCGGTAGATAAAAAGGCGCGGGCCGGTCTGCTTCTGGAGCTCGGCACCGCCTTCGATGCCACGATTCGCGCCCTCAACACCCCCTCGCACCCGATTCACACCGCCGGGCGGATCAATGAAGCCAGTCGCTTCCTCGAGGACGAGTTGCGGCGCCAGCTGAATGCCATTCCCGGGTGGACATGCAAAATTCCTCGCACCGAGATGGATCGCGAACAGCGCTCCGGCTACCCCGATCTGCGCGTCGAGACCCGCAACGGCACGGTATTCTTTCTCGATCCGAAACTCTACGCGCGCGGCAGCCGGGCCAGCTCGCTTCGCACATTTTACTACGAGCCAAAGGCCCTCACCGGCAAGATCCACGAAGACGCGATGCACCTGCTCCTCGGGATCGAGCACTCCGGCGCCGACGCGCGTCATCTGCGCCTCCAGAAATGGGAACTCGTGGACCTCTCGGGATTGAAGGTGCAGCTCAAGGCGGAGTTCCAGGCCAGCAACCGCGACGTGTATTCGGACCGCACGGTGATTGCGCATTCGCAGGAATGACTCCAACGAGACTTTGAAGCGCGCGGGCTTTGCGCTTAGATACGGGCGACATGCGCATCGTTCGTTGTTCGGAAAAGGGATACGAAAAGAAAATCCGCCCGCTTGATCGCCGCTCCGCTCCCGAGCCGGCCGTGCAGGCGACTGTGACCGAGGTCTTCGCCGCCATTGCGAAGGACGGCGACCGCGCATTGCTGCATTACACCGAGAAATTCGGCGGGCCGAAGCTCACTCCCCGGAAGCTCCGCGTGAGCGAGGCCGAGATCGAATCCGCCGTCGCGGCCCTTCCTGCCAAGGTCCGCCGGGCGATCCTCGCCGCGCGCACGAACGTCGCGGCGTTTGCGAAGGCGAGCCTCCGCGAAAGCTGGTTCACCGAGAACAAGCAGGGCGTCTTCGTCGGCGAGCGTTTCGATCCCTTTCAACGCGTCGGCATCTACGTTCCCGGCGGCACCGCCCCGCTCGTCTCGACCGCCATCATGACCTGCACGCTGGCTCAAACCGCCGAGGTCCCCGAGATCGTGGCCGTGACGCCGGCCGCGAAAGACGGCGCCGTCCAGCCGGCTCTGCTCGCGGCCCTGCATCTCTGCGGCGCGACGGAAATTTATCGGGTCGGTGGGGCCCAGGCCATCGCGGCGCTCGCCCTTGGCACGAAGACAATTGCCCCGGCGGCGAAGCTTTTCGGCCCCGGTAATGCCTACGTCGTCGAGGCCAAGCGCCAGGCTGTCGGCCTCTGCGCGATCGACCTCCTGCCCGGACCGAGCGAAGTGCTCGTCATTGCCGACGAAGCCGCGAATCCCGAATGGATTGCCGCTGATTTGCTCGCCCAGTCGGAGCACGGCCACGGCAGCATTGCGATCCTGCTGACGCCGTCGGCGGAGCTGATCGACGCTGTCACGACGGCGGTCGACCGTCAGACCGCGCAATCCGCCCGTCCCGAGCACCTGAAGGAAGCCCTCGCCAATGCGCTGCTCGTTCAGGTGCGCGATCTCGACGAGGCCATCGATCTGGCCAATGCCTTCGCGTCGGAGCACGTCTCCGTCGCTACGCGGAAGCCCGGCGAGATCGCTCGCGAGCTCGTCACTTCCGGCGCGATCTTCCTCGGAGGCATTTCCCCCGTGGTGGGCGGCGATTTCCTCGCCGGACCAAGCCACGAACTACCCACCGGCGGCGCCGGGAAGTCGTTCGCGGGCCTCACCGTGGATCAGTTCCAGCGGCGCACGAGCATCGTGCGATTCGACGAAGAATCGCTCCGCAAATCGCTGCCCTATCTGGAAACGTTCAGCGAAATCGAGGGTCTCGACGCGCACGGACGCTCGGCATCCATCCGCGTTCCGAAGATCGCCCCGAGAAAGCGCAAGTAATGCCGATCTGGCGGACACGGCGGCGGACACTCGATTTGTCGCGACACGGCGCGATCATGGGCGTGCTTAACGTCACGCCCGACTCGTTTTCCGACGGCGGCGCCTTCGTGGATCCGGATCGGGCCTGCGCCCATGCGCTTGCCATGGCTGAGGAGGGCGCCGACATCATCGACGTCGGCGGCGAATCCACCCGCCCCGGCGCCGAACCGGTCGGCGAATCCGAGGAGCTCGCGCGGGTGCTGCCGGTCATCGAACGTCTCCGGGCGGCGTCCGACGTCCTGATCTCGATCGACACCTGCAAGGCCTCGGTCGCGGCGGCGGCAATTGCCGCCGGAGCGGACATCATCAACGACATCACCGCGCTGGCCGGTGATCCCGGAATGCTCGAGGCCGCCCGGGAAAGCGATGCCGGCGTCGTCCTCATGCACATGCGAGGAACTCCGCGCACGATGCAGATCGCGCCCGTTTACGACGATGTCGTCGCCGAAGTCCGGGAATTTCTTAGACAGCGATTTGACGCGGCAGTAGCCTCGGGCATCGACCCCGCACAGATAGCCTTGGACCCCGGAATCGGCTTCGGCAAAACGCCCGAGCACAATCACGCCCTTCTCCGATGCTGCGATGCCTTTGCCATCGCGGGACGCCCGGTGCTCATCGGAGCCTCGCGCAAATCCTTCCTGGGTCGGACCTTGGGGACGAATGATCCCCGGCACCGCTTCTGGCCGGGCGTCGCCCTCACCAGCCTTTGCCGGGAACGCGGCGCGCGAATTTTCCGGGTGCACGATCCCCGCCCGCATCACGAAGCGATGCGAATGACCGAGGCCATTCTCGACGGAGTGCCAGCATGACGGAGCCGATCTGGGACCTTATCCGCGAGAACTGGACCGCGCCGATCGAGATCATCATTCTCGCGATCGCCCTCTACTACATTTACACCTACCTCGAAGGCACCCGCGGCGCGCGCATCCTCATCGGCCTGGGACTGATCGTTCTCACGTTCACCCTCATCTCGACGCTGCTGAATCTCGTCGTCATCAGCTGGCTGCTCCGCAGCTTCTCGCTCTTTTTCATCATCGCGCTCGTCGTGATTTTCCAGCCGGAGCTCCGCCGCGCCCTCACCGAACTCGGCAGCCATCGCTTCTTCGGCTCCGCCTTTGAGAATCGCGAGACGATCGAGGAAGTCACCGACACTGTCTTCGAGCTGGCCGGCAAGGGTTTCGGCGCCCTCATTGCCATCGAGCGCGAGATCAACCTCCGCACCATCGCCGAGACCGGTGTGATCATCGATTGCGACTATTCCAAGGAGCTGGTGCTCACGATCTTCCAGCCGAAGACCGTGCTGCACGACGGCGGCCTCATTCTTTCCGGCGATCGGATGATCGCGGCCGGCTGCATCTTCCCGCTCACGCAACGAGAGGATCTCGACCGAAACCTCGGCCTGCGCCATCGCGCCGGGCTCGGTCTCAGCGAGGAATCCGACGCCCTGGCGATCGTCGTGAGCGAGGAGACCGGCCAGGTCTCGATCTGCCATAACGGCCTCATCGAACGGGACCTCGGCGTGGAAAAATTTCGCCACCGCCTCAGCCAGCTTTTACTTTTGGAGAAGTATGACGATCGCCCAGAGACTGACCCACCGCTGGAGGCCTAAGCTCGCCTGCCTGCTGCTCGCCTCCGGCCTGTGGTGGGTGATCAAGCAGAACGTCAAGCAGACCCCTGTCAGCAAACCCTGGCCCGATCCCGCCGCAGCTACCCAATCCCGCAGATGACCGATTCCCGTAAACTCTTTGGCACCGATGGCGTCCGTGGCGTCGCCAATATCGAGCCCGTCACCGCCGAAACCGCGCTCAAGCTCGGCCGCGCCGCCGCTCATATTTTCAGCAGCAATGGCGGCCCCTACGGTCGTCGCGACGGCGTCCGGCCCAAGATCGTCCTCGGCAAGGACACCCGTCTCTCCGGCTACATGCTCGAGAATGCCATGGTCGCCGGGATCACGTCGCTCGGCGTTGACGTTCTGCTGATCGGTCCGCTGCCCACTCCCGGCGTTGCCTACATCACGAGGTCGCTGCGGGCCGACGCCGGCATCGTGCTCAGCGCGTCGCACAACCCTTACGAAGACAACGGCATCAAGTTCTTCCGGCACGACGGCTACAAGCTCGACGACTCCATCGAGGCGCGGATCGAGGAGTTAGTCTTCAGCGGCGAAATCGAGAATATCCGCCCGACCGCCGGCAGGATCGGTCGTGCCGCCCGCATCGACGACGCCCTCGGCCGCTACGTCGAGCACGCAAAGCGCAGCTTCCCGCGGGGAATGACGCTCGAATCGCTGCGCATCGCGGTGGATTGCGCCAATGGCGCCGCCTACAAGTCGACGCCGTGCATTCTTCGCGAACTGGGCGCGGACCTCGTCGTCGCCCACAACGCCCCGTCCGGCACGAACATCAACGCCAACTGCGGCAGCACCTACCCGTCCGAAATCGAGCGCCTCGTGCGCGAGAGCGGTGCCCAGGTCGGAATCACCCACGATGGCGACGCAGATCGCGCGCTCCTCTGCGACGAGAACGGCGAACTCGTCGACGGCGACGAAATTCTGGCGATTGCCGCGATCGAAAATCTCCGGCGTGGCCGACTGGCGGGCGACACCCTGGTCGCCACCGTCATGAGCAATTTCGGCCTCGACGAGGCCCTCGAG
>DATCRI010000069.1 GCA_036569045.1 Chthoniobacterales bacterium
GCCCGAGGCGAGCCCTCCGGCAATCGTCTGCTGAATGGAAGTCTGGTTGGTCGTCAAGCCGGCAGGCAGGAGGGCAAAAATGGTCAGCAGGCAGAAAGCGGCAATGCCGATTGCCACGGTGACTTCCACGAGGGAAAACCCCTGTCGAGTTCGCGAGATATTCATGGCCTGTAAATCTGCACTGCGCCGGTCATGCCATCCACCTGAAGGGCGGCCGCATTTTTTTCATTGGCGGCGACCCCGGCATTACCTTTCGACGGCTGAAGGGGAATTTCGATCCAACCCTTGATACTCTCGGCAGCAGAACCATCCTGGTAGCGCGCGACGCCTTGCGGGTCGAACTCGATGACTTTCTGCAGAGTCGTGGGCGACCCACCGCTTCCGGCGGACCACTCGAACGTGGTCACGGCTTCCGTGCTGCCGAGATCGACGACCACCGAGGAATCGGTCTCCCGATCGGCCATGCCACCGGTGCCCCCCATGTCACCGCTCGAGGCCAAGTGGACATTATCGAATTTCTGGAGGCGGGATATCGGCTGGATCTCGTCCTTCGTAAGATTTCCTGGTGCGGAGGGGTTGGCCGTGGGACGCAGGCCGGTTGTCGAAGCCACGACCGCGGCGATGATCTGCCCTCCCTTGGGATTCCTGCTGTAGCCTTTCTGCGCCGGGTCGACTTCCTGAAGCCCGAGATAAACATACGTGTTGTTTGCCATCGCATAAGCGCGAGCCTGCTGGACGAGGTCCGAGAGGTCGGAGGCCGTTTTCGACAGATCGCTGCCGCCCTTGATCGCATTCATCGCCGGCACCGCGAGCGTGGCCATGATTACGATGATCGCCATGACGGCGAGCAATTCCATCAAGGAAAATGCGGAACGGTGTGGGGGAATGCGGGCAGGCATGGGGGATACGTTTGCACGCGGCGTGTCGACCGTGGAGGGACAATCGAGTGCTGGTTTCCACCGTTAACTTTGCACAGCTTTTTGTCAATGCGCGGGACGCAAGGAAATGGCGGATGCGCCGCTCTTCCTCTCCTCGCACAGCCGGACTTCTCGTCGCTTCGAAAAAGACACCTCTCGGGGCGGCACGCGGCTGCGGCCGATTCACGCGGGCGTTGATTCCCTCTTCGTGAGCACCGCCAGCGAGCGGCGCGTATTTTCCGCCACGGAATAGCGAGCCGCCAGAGCCTGGCATCGCTCCCGGGCCTCCGCCGCCCGTTCCCGCCAGCTGTGCAAGGCCGAACCCAGCGCCGCCACGTCGCCCGGCGCGAAGATCGAGCCATGCACGCCCTCCGTGATGATTTCCGCAAACCCGTTTGCGTGAGTCGTGAGCACGGGCAATCCCGCCGCGAGCGCCTCCAGGCAGGCGTTCGAGAAAGGATCGTAGACCGTCGGCAGCACGAACACATCCGCCGCCGCGAAGTCCCCCTGTAAATCATGCCGGGGTCCAAGAAATCGCACATTCGACGGCGCGGCGAACGGCTTCCCCCTGCCCGCCACGAGCAGCCGCACCTCCGGCCGCGCGCGCACCGCCTCCACCGCCGTCCGCAATCCTTTTCGTTCCCAGCCGCTGCCCGCGAAAAGCGCCACGAAGTCGCCCGAGCGCAACCCCAGCTCCGCTCTCCGCCGTTCGCGCCTCCCCGGCTCCGCCGGCGGGGCGTCGTAGCCGTTCTCGATCACCGTGATACGCTCGGCGGGATAACTGTAATGAGCCACGATCTCGTCGCGCACCATCCGCGAGTTTGCGATCACCCGCCGCGCTCCTTCCGGGGAAAACAGCGCCCGCTCCAGCCGCAGCAGCTCACGGTGCTTGCGATTCGTCCCGCGCAGCCAGCGCCTCCAGGCGGGCTCGATCGCCGCGCGCCGCTCCAGCCAGGCCGCGTGCACTCCGTCCCCGGCTCGATAGACGTCGCATTCGAAGACCCGTTCCAGGCTCAGCACCACGTCGCAGCCTCCTGCCGCACGCGCGGCCTCTCTCGCGAAAGCCACCGGGGAGCCGCCATTCCCGACGCGGATCACGGACTCGTTCGGCCAGGCCTCCCCCGGCCAATCGCGCGAAGTCACCAGCACGGGCTCATGGCCATCTGCCGCCACTCCCCGCGCGAGCCGCAGCAAATACGCCTCCGCTCCCCCCGTGGGCGAATACCCGCGCCTGATAAAGCCGATCTTCATTCCGCGAAAAATGGTAGGGCGCTTTCGGCGAAAGCGCCGTAGAATTTTCCGCTTCGTGACGACCGACCTCCGCCGCCCCCGATCCCTGCTCTACTCGATTGCCGCCGGCATCGGCGGCAGCGGGCTCGACCAGGTTGCGGCCGAGAGCCTCCGCGCCGCGATCGACGGCGACTTCCTGGGCCGAGCCATCGCCTACGGTGCTAATCTGAAGATCGAAGATCGCAGGTCGAAGGTCGAAAGCCTGAATCTCCATCCCGTCAAGCTACTCTCCTTCCTCGACCGCGAGCACTACATGGGCGCCAAGAAGCACGCCCTCGACCGCCGGACCGCCCATCGCCTCGCCACCGGTCGCCACGACCTTCTCCACACGTGGTCCGGCGATTGCCTCGAGAGCCTTCGCACCGCCAATCGTCTGCGCATCCCCAGCGTGCTCGAGATTCCCACCTGGCACCGCAACAAGGGCAAGGTGAAGAAGGACAAAACCTGGAGCGAGATCCAGCGCGACGCCGCCCGGTTTCCCCGCAGCGTGCTCAACCGCCTTCTCGTCACCCGCCAGCAGGTCATGGAGGAATACGCCCGCGCCACCCTCATTCTCGTGCTGTCGGAAAAAGCCCGCGAGACCTTCCTCGTCGCCGGCCTGCCGGCGGAGAAACTCTTCCTCACTTCACGCGGCGTCGACGTCGACACCTTCACTCCCGCGCCCGCACCACCCGAGAAATTTCGCGCCGTTTTTGTCGGCTCGCTCAGCAAACGCAAAGGCGTTCACCATCTGCTCGACGTGTGGAGACGCCTCGCGCTGCCCGACGCCGAGCTCGTTCTTGTCGGTTCGCCGGGCCGGGAGATCGCTCCCTTTCTCGCCAAAGCTCCGGCAAACGTCATCGTGCGAGGCTTCGTCAACGATGTCGCCGCGGAGCTGCGCCAGGCCGCCGTTCACATCTTCCCAAGCGAATGCGAAGGCAGCGCGAAGGCCACCTACGAGGCCTCCGCCTGCGGGCTCCCGCAAATCACGACCCGCGAATCGGGCGATGTCGTCGTCGACGGCGAGACCGGCCTGCTGATTCCGCCGAACGATCCCCACGCCCTCGCCGCCGCCGTCCAGCGCCTTCACGCGGACCGCGCTCTCGCCGCCAGCCTCGGCGCCAAGGGTCGCGAGCGCGTCGTCCAGAACTTCACCTGGGATCACTTCCGCCAGCGCCTGCTCGCCGCCTACGATCGCGCCTTCCAACTCGCCGCCTGACCGATGCGCGTCCTCATCCTTCAATTGAAACGCATCGGCGACGCGCTGCTCACCACCCCGGTCATCTCCGCCCTTCGCGAGCACCAGCGCGGTGCGGAAATCACCATCGCCCTCGACCGCGCCACCGCCGCGCTCGCTCCCGCCCTCGGCGCGGACCACACCCTCATTCGCGGCGACAATTTCTGGACCGGCCTCGCCACCTCCCGTTTCGACGTCTGCCTCGATCTCACCGGCAACGACCGCAGCGCCCTCGCCACCGTCGTGTCCCGTGCCCCCCGTCGCATCACCTGGGCGCGCTTCGCGAGGAAACCGCTCCGCAAGTTTCTCTACACCGACTTTGTCGAATCCTCGGTGAAACTCCGCCACACCGCGGATCATCACACCGACCTGCTACGCGCCCTCGAGATCCACGTCGAGGAGGTGCCGCTTGCCCTTCAACTCCCCACCTACGCCCTTGCGGAAGCCACCAACGCTCTCGCCAGGGCCGGAATCACCAGCTCCTTCGCCGTCGTGCACCCCGGCACCGCCCGGCAGGAAAAATACTGGCTGCCCGAGCGCTGGGCCGAAGTCATCATCTGCCTCCGCCGCGAACACGGTCTTCCCGTATTGCTCACGGGATCGAAGGATCCCGCCGAGGCCGCCCATCTCGCCGTCATCCAGGCCGCCCTCCCCGAACCCTGCCTCAACCTCGCCGGCAAGCTCAGTCTTCTCGGCACGGCCGCCGTCTTGAAAAAAGCCCGTCTTCTTTGCGCCGTCGATTCCGCGCCCGTGCATTTCGCCGACGCCCTCGAGACGCCAGTCGTCGCCCTCTTCGGCCCTACAAATCCCCTTCAC
>DATCRI010000070.1 GCA_036569045.1 Chthoniobacterales bacterium
CCAGCGACGGGTGATCGAAGAGGACGAAAATATCGAGGTCGAAAGTCGAGATCGGCTCGAGATAAAAGGTGGCCCCCATGGCTCCGCCAATCGCATTCCCCCCGATAACTCCGGCATTCTGAAGAGCATTGATTTCGGCAAGCGTCTCTTTCACTCCGTTCGGATATACCTTCGGGATTCCCCGCGCGCGAAGAATTTCACAGCACGCCATCAACGGCGTTCGAGTTCCCCGACGCGCCGGGCTCTACCGCCGTGCGCCCTTCCCGCCTTTCGTCGGCGGCATGGGCGAGTCCGTTTTTCCCACGACATACTGGATCACCAGAAATGCGATCAGCGCCCCGAAGGCCATCGACGGAAAATACGCCGTGAGATTCACCACCTTCTGCGAAGGGATCGTGAAGACCAGCAACGGGCGCAGCGCGAAGAATCCCGCCGCGAACAGCAACAGAAACGTCCCCACCTCCCGCCGCCGCACGAAACAAACCGCCGCCACCAACAGAAAGATGCCGATCGTCGTCAGCTCCGCATACGTGATCGAGTAGACCGGCACATGGCCGGGAGAGGGTTGAGGCGTCATGGTTCAAGAGGAAGAACCGCAGATTTCGAGAGAAACGCCGAGGGCAAAAACGAAAGAACCAGGCGGCTTTCGGGACCGTGAGCGGTCCGACTTATTGAAAGCAGAGGGCCAGAATCGCGAACGACAGAATGAGTTGTCTCATGAGGATGAGGAAGTCAGGTGGAATGCGACGGAGGTGCCCAGATGTTACGAATCAAAAGGGGCGTTTCTTCCAATAATCGGGATGGCGGCCGGCATGGCCGATGGCCACGACCACGATGCGGTCGCCGCGCAGAAAATAGGCAACGTAATGCGGAAAGCCGGGAAGATTCGCCCGTCGATAGCCGCCGGTCCGTTCGTTCCAGAGCAGGGGCTGCCGGTCGATCTCGGCGCAGATGGTTTCCAGCTCGGTCCGGAATCGCCGGCCCAATCCCGGCACCCGGCTTTCATAAAATCGAGTGGTCTCCTCCGCATCGACCAACGCCTCCGGAAGAAACTCCATTTCACGCGTCCGGCGCGATGTTCCGCAGGCGAGTAAAGACTTCCGCCGACGGCACGGTCCGTGCCGATCCCGCGTCGTATCGGGCGATCCGCTCGGCGATCGTGCTTTCCCAGGCGGCGTCCGCCCCCGGTTCCGGATCCACGCTCAAGAGCAATCGGTAGGCGAGTTCGACGCGTTGATCCGTCGGAAGCTCGAGGGCGTCGTGGGCGAGAGCGTCGAGAGTCACGGCCATGGAAAAAATGGTAAAGCAATCCCCGCGCCTGTCGAACCGGAACCATGCGACTCCGAAAGCCGCCCCGCCCCGGCTCACTTCCCCAGCGCGATCCGACTTTTCTGCCGGAGTTGGAAGGCAATCCGCGCCACCGTCTCCGGCGAAAGCGTCGGGCCGTCCTTAAGGCAGACACTCCGCGCCTCCTTGGGGTTGATCACCGTCACCGCCCCGCGCCCCCGCCGCTCGACCAGCCAGCCGGGCAGGATCAGCACCGGCTGCACCGCCACCTTCTCCTGCGTGGATTCGCCGATCCACTGGCGCAGGGTCCCCGCATTCCGCTCCGCCTGCTCGACGCCAAAGGAATCCCGTCCCCAGGGGAATTCCAGCTCCCGGCCCGTAAACGTCACCTTCCATTCGAATCCCTTCCCCGCCTTCCGGCTCTTCCGCCGCGTCTTCGTCTCGATGGCAAACACTCCCCGCGGCCCCACCAGCACATGGTCGATATTGAAGCCGTCGAACGGCACGTCGTGGAAGACCTCGAACCCCTCCCGCATCAGCTCATCGAGGAATCCCGCCACGAAGCGCTCCCCCTCGAACCCAAGAAGATGGTCGCGCCACGCCCCCAGCAGCGACCAGATCTTCCAAAGCGCCACCACCGCCACAAGTCCGCCGGTCGCAAACCTGAGCCCCAGTCCGACCGGCCCCGGAAACGACTGATAAGTCGAGATGACGAAGAACAGGATGGGCCACCCCACGAGCAGCATCATCCATCCCGTGAGAGATTCGTTGAGCGCGTCGACTTTCAGCCGCAGAGATTCCCCCGCCGGACGCCGCGGCAGCTCGTGGATCGGCCAGCGCGCCCTCGCCGCCCGATTGCGGAGCCGCCACAGGAGGATCGCGAATCCGATCACCGCCGGCCCGCCGACGCAGAACGCCAGCCCCAAGAATTGCGTCCCGGTCATGAGCGATCCCTACGCCTCCTCGAAGTAGTCCGAGTCAATGCGCTTGAGGGTGAATATGAACTTCGCGTCGGGTGTTGCGTCTCGCCGCTTTTCCAACCGCTTCCCCTGCCCCTACGACAGGACTTTTTTCTGTAAAACGTGTTTCCGGAACTCGCCTGGCGTGCATGGATGCCCGCGCCGAGCTTCGCGGAGGGCGCCCGTTCACGTAAGACTGGCAAAAAAGGCCGATCAATCATTCGAGGGCTTCACCTTGGCGCTGGCAAGTCGTTAGCAATCTCGAAGCTCGGTGACTTGTTGAAGCAGGCGGCCGCGAGGAACGGCCGCCCGTTTCGGAAGGGCCGCCCTATTTGACGGTGTGGATCTTGATGAAGTTCGAGCCGCGGGCTTCGCCGGCGGGGACGCCTGCGAGGACGAGAATCTTGTCGCCGGTGGTGATGAGCTGACGGTCGATGAGCGTGGACTCCGCAAGGTCGACAAGGCCCTCGAAGGTGGGGGGCACGGCGTAGGCGAAGAGCGGGCGGATGCCCCAGACGAGGTTGAGGGCGTGGTAGGCCTGGGGATTCGTCGTGATGGCGATGACCGGGGCCTTCGGGCGCTGGGCGGCGACGAAGTGGGCGGTGTAGCCGGTGGTGGTGAGCACGACGATGTATTTCGGGTCGAGCACGCTGCTGATGGAGTTCACGGCCTCGGTGAGGGCGCGGGCGACGTCCTTCTCGGAGGCGGGATACGTCTTGAACTTGATCCGGGCCTCCACCTCGCGGGCGATGCGGGCCATGGTCTCGACGGAGCGGACGGGGAAGGCGCCCATGGCGGACTCGCCGGAGAGCATGACGGCATCGGTGCCGTCGATGATGGCGTTGGCGACGTCGCTGGTCTCGGCACGGGTGGGCCGGGCCTCGACGATCATGCTCTCGAGCATCTGCGTGGCGGTGATGACGGGCAGGCCGCGGCGGTTGCAGCTCTCGATGATCTGCTTCTGGAGCATGGGCACCTTCTCGGCGCTGATTTCCACACCGAGGTCGCCGCGGGCGACCATGACGCCTTCGACTTCGTCGAGAATCTCCTCGAGATTCGTGACGGCCTGGGGCTTCTCGATCTTTGCGATGATGGGCTTTTTGAGGCCCTTGTCGGCGATGAAACGCTTGAGGATGCGGACGTCCTCGGCGTGGCGGACGAAGCTGAGGGACACCCAGTCGACGCCCTGCTCGAGGCCGAAGGCGAGGTCGTCGAGGTCCTTCTCGGTCATCGACGGGAGGCGAAGGTTGAGATTCGGGAAGTTGACGCCCTTGCGGTTCTTGAGGACGCCGCCTTCGACGACTTCGCAGCGGACGAGGCGCCCTTCGACGCCGACGATCTTCATCTCGAAGATGCCGTCGGCGAGGAGCACCTGCATGCCGGGCTGGGCCTCTTCGGCGACGTATTCGTAGTCGATGGGAATGGTGGCGGCCTCTCCGGAGAAGTCGGCCTCGGGCACGAGGGCGACGATCTCACCGGGGACGAGGACGATCTGCCCGCCGGGCAGCGAGCCGACGCGGACCTTGGGGCCCTGGAGGTCCTGCAGGATGGTGACGGGGGTGTCGAGTTCGCGGGAAATCTCTCGGAGGTGCTTGATGACCTGCGAGTGGTCGTCGTAGGAGCCGTGGGAGAAATTGAGGCGGGCGACGTCCATGCCGGCAAGGACGAGCTTGCGAATGACTTCGGGCGAACTACTGGCGGGGCCAATGGTGGCGACGATTTTCGTGCGGCGAAGGGTGGGTTGTGTGGCGTTCATCGGTATCTATCCGCCAACGGGGTATCCGTTTATGCGCAATTAGGCCAGCCGTTCGCGCAGACTTTGTGCAGGGATTAATGGGGGGGGCATATTGGTGGCCGGCACTCAGATCGGCTCGCACTCCTCGAGCGGGCGCGGGCGACGGCGGGAACCGGCGAGGAAGATGGCGATGGCGGCCCAGATGAGGCCGAAGGCGATGGCGTCGCGCGGGGTGAAGCGCTCGTGAAACAGGAAGACGCCGACCGCGAGCTGGAGCGTGGGCGCGAGGTATTGGAAGAAGCCGACCATCGAGAGCGGCAGCAGTTTCGCGGCGGAGATGAACCAGATGAGCGGGAAGGCCGTGACGACACCGCCACCAAGGAAGAGGAGCGTGATGCCCGGGGAGTCGAAGAAATGGCCGGAGCCGTGCGCGGCGTGGAGGCCGATGACGGCGGCGGCAATGGGCGCGCTGACGCCTGTCTCCACGACGAGGCCGGGCAAGGGATCCACGGGCACCATCTTGCGGATGAGGCCGTAGAGGCCAAACGAGAGGGCGATGCCGAGGGCGATCCACGGGACCCTGCCGACGTGATAGCCAAAGGCGAAGACGCCGAGGGACGCGAGCCCGACGGCAATGACCTGCAGGCGCGTGAGGCGCTCCCGCAGGATGAGGAAGCCGAGCAGCACGCTGAGCAAGGGATTGAAGAAATAGCCGAGGCTGGCCTCGACGACCTGCCCGCTGTTCACGCCATGGACGAAGAGGCCCCAATTGATGCTGAGCAGCGCGGCCGTGAGCGCGAGCGTGGCGACCAGCCGCGGCGAACGGACGATGCGCAGGCACTCGCGCAGCCGGCCCGTCGCGGTGACGAGGATGAGCAGGAAGACGAGCGACCAGACAAGGCGGTGGGCGATCACCTCGACGGGCGGGATGGCGCCAAAGCCTTTCCAGTAAATTGGGAAGAGTCCCCACGCGCCGTAGGCGAGCAGCGCGTAGAGGATCCCCTGCCGGGAGAGCGGAGCGGAGGTCGGCGACATGATCACGCGGCCTCCGCCAGGCAGAACTCGCGGACGAACTGGTCGATGGGCTCGGGCGCCGGCAGCGCGGGGTCCGCCGGCGCGATCTTTTCGAGGCGGGCGAGCTCCGCCTCGAGGAAGGCATCGAGGATGGGGATGCGCTGGGCCTCCCCGAGCTCCTCGCCGGCGCGTTTCCGCGCGACGAGCACGGCGATGTGAAACCGCAGGTTCGCCTCCTCGACAAGATCATCGACGAGCGTCTGGAACTTCATCGGCACCGGCCCGAGCCCGCGCTCGATCCAGCGGCAGGCCAGCAGCGGCCGCAGCACGGCGAGGTAGTCCTTCAACCGCACGGGGCTGCCCCGCAGGGCGCGGTGATTGATCCTCGCCAGATTCAGCGAATGCCCGAAGCTGCGCGCTCCGGAGGAGAGCTCGCTCGCGAGCAGGCCGAAGAGCAGCGCGAACGCGGCATCCGCCCGGAAGACGACGGGCGAGCGAATCCATTCGAGCAACGCGGGATCCGATTCCCGCAACTGCCGCAGAGCCTTCCGCAGACTCCAGCCGACGAGGTCGAGCCCGCCGGCGGCCACTTCGATCACCTCGCGACGGCCGGGTGCGGCGCAGTCCCCTGCCCCGGCCGGCAGGTAGATGAACCGCACGTCGTGGTCGCTGTCGCGCGACGCAAAGTCCCACGCGCGGCTGCCGGACTCCGCGGCAAAGAGCACGCGCACGCCCTGTTCGCGCTCGATGCGCTGCAACTCGGCCTGGATCTGATCGGTGGTGATGTTCATGGCTGTGGTTTGGATGAAAAAGAAAGAGCCCTGCTCGGCTGGACCAAGCAGGGCTCTCAAAAAGAAGGATTAAAACTCGGGTTCCTTTTCGGGATTAGCTGCTCGGGGTGCCTCCGGCGGGTTTGCTGAATCGGGCGGAGACGCGATCCATGCTCGAGACGGCGACCGGGGCGGTCGTCGGCTTGCGCCAGGAGAGCTGGATGAGGTGCGTCATTGGAACGGGACCGTTGTAGGGCCGCGCGGGCGGGACGTCAATGTCGGCGGCGACCAAAGCTCGTCATCAGGGCGGATTCCGCTAGAACGGTCGACATGTTGTCATTCGTTCGCGTGCGCGTTCCCGCCACCTCGGCCAATCTCGGCCCGGGCTTCGACGCCCTCGGGGTCGCCGTGCGCCTCGCCAATACCGTCACCGTGCGCCGCACCGCCGCGGCCGCTCCCGATGCCATGGCCGACGAGGCCGCGCGGCATTTCTTCGCCGCCATCCGCAAGAAGCCGTTCCCCGTCGCCTGGGAAATCCGCGGCGACGTCCCGCGCTCCCGCGGCCTCGGCAGCAGCGTGACCGTCCGCCTCGGCCTGCTCCACGGCCTCAACCGCCTCGCCGGCGCGCCGCTCGACGACGAGCGCCTCTATCGCCTGTGCGCGGAGCTCGAGGGCCATCCCGACAACGCGGCGCCCGCGGCCTTCGGCGGCTTCACCGTCGCGCGGCCGGACGGCAGCTACCAGCGGTTCGCCGTCGCGCCGAAGCTGCGCTTCGCATTGCTCATTCCCGATTTCGAGGTGCGCACCGCCGATGCCCGCCGCGTGCTGCCGAAGCAGATCTCCTTCCCCGACGCTGTGCGCAGCGCCGCGAATGCCAGCGCCGTCGCCGCCGCGTTCGCCAGCAAGAACTACGGCGCCCTCGCCGGATGCTTCGTCGATTATCTCCACCAGCCCGCGCGCGCGCCGCTCGTGCCTGGCCTCGACAGGATCATCGCCGCGGGCGTGAAGGCCGGCGCCATCGGCGGCTGGCTGAGCGGCTCCGGCTCCACGATTGCCTGCCTCGTGCTCGACGGGGACGCGGAGAAAATTGTCGCAGCCATGAAACGCGCGTCCGGCTTCAAGACCGCGCAAACCGTCGTCGCCGCGCCGGACAACCGCGGCGTGGTCGTCACCGAGGGCTGATTCGCATGCGGCGCTGGCTGGAAGGCATTGAGACGTTCGCGATCGACGTCATTCTCGAGCGCCGCTACGGCAAGCGCGCGGGAATCCTGCGGGCGATCCTCCGCGCGCTCTCCTACGTCTACCGGCTGATCGTGCAGGCCCGCCTCGCGCTCTACCGCAAGCGCGTCTACCGCGAGCATGCGATCGGCGCCCCGGTCGTGAGCGTGGGCAACATCACCGTCGGCGGCACCGGCAAGACGCCCGTGGTCGAGCTGCTCGCCCGGGAACTCACCGCCGGCGGCCGCAAGGTCGCGATCCTTTCCCGCGGCTACAAGAGCGTGCCGAAGCCCCTGCTCCGCCGCATCGGCGACAAGATTTTCCGCAAGAAGAACATCTTCACCCCGCGCGTTGTGAGCGATGGCCAGGCATTGCTCCTCGATTCCCGCACGGCTGGCGACGAGCCCTTCATGCTCGCCAACAACCTCCGCGGCGTCGTCGTGCTCGTGGATCGCGACCGCGTGAAGAGCGGCCTCTACGCGATGGAGAATTTCGGCTCGGACCTGCTCCTGCTCGACGACGGCTTTCAATACGTGCGGCTCGAGCATCGCTTCGAGGTCACGCTCATCGACCGACAGACGCCGTTCGGCAACGAGTTCATGCTGCCTCGCGGGACGTTGCGCGAACCGCCCGCGAACCTTCATCGCGCCACCCACATCCTCATCACCAAATGCGTGCCCGGCGAGGACAACGCGCCGCTCATCGCGCGCATTCGCGAGCACAATCGCACCGCCGAGATCATCGAGACCACCCATCGTTCGAAGCACCTGCGCAACCTCCTCACCGGCGAGGTGAAGCCCCTGGAGTTCCTCGACGGCAAGCGGATCGGCTCGATCTGCGGCATCGCGGTGCCGGAGAGCTTCGAGGGCGGCCTGCGCCGGCTCGGCGCGAAGATCGAACTCTCGAAATTCTACACGGACCACCACCGCTACTCCGACAAGGAGATCGAGAACTTCATCGCCCGCTGCGCCCGCCGCAACGTCGATGCGATCCTCACGACCGAGAAGGACGCCGTGCGCATCCCGCGCCTGCTCGATGCCGAGGTGCCGCTCTACTACCTGCGCGTCGAGATCGAGATCCTCAGGGGCCACGAGAGCTGGCAGCGCCTCATCGCCCAGCTCACGACGCCCCGCCCGGTCCGCACGCCCCCACCGGTCTTCGCCTGAGGAGAGATATATCTCTCGGCGGGGCGCGTGTTTTTCGTTAGCCAAAGCGTAGCGTCGATGCCGACTCCGCCCGTCATGCGTCTCCGATTTTTCATTTCCGCCGGCCTGATCTGCCTGTGCGCGGCGGCCTCTCCGGTCCGCGCCGGGATCGACCGCAACGGCAACCAGCAAAGTGATGTCTGGGAAATGCTCTCCGGCGCCACCGGCCTCCCGGCGAACGGCGACGAGGACAATGACGGCTTCTCCAACCGCCGCGAGAGTATCGCCGGAACCGATCCCCGCTCGGGCGCGTCGTTTCCGAGCCAGACCGTGCACCTCTCCGGCATCACCGCTCCGACGGTGACCCTGCGCTGGCCGTCGCTCGCTGGGAAAGCCTACGCCATCGAGCGCTCCGCCTCCCCGGGCGGCCCGTGGGAATCCCTCCGCGTCGCGCCCGGCACCGGGCAGATGCTCGCGTCCGATGTCGCAACGAACGGGGCGGCGCCGACGTTCTTTCGCGTAGGCATCGACGATGTCGACAGCGACGGCGACGGCGTGAGCGATTGGGAGGAACTCGCGCTTGGCTTCGATCCCACGACCTCCGCGACCGACCGCTATTTTTGGAGGAAGACGCCCGACTGGCAACCCGCGCCGTATTACTCCGCGGACTACAATCGCATCGCGGAAGGCCTTGGGGCCACCAACGTAGTCTCCGTCGGCGTCGTCGACGCGGATGTCACGATTGGCTGGCCCGACCCCGGCGTGATCGCGATCCGGCGGTCCGGCGGACTGAATGCCCTCACCGTGCCCATCACGCTGGGCGGCACGGCGGTGCGCGGGACGGACTACGACGCCTCGGTCACGACATCGGTTTCCTTTCCGCCCGGAGCGCGCGAAGCGACGATCACCCTCACGCCCCGCGACACCTCGACGCTCCTTGCGCCCGCGACGATCACCGTGACCCTCGGCACGTCGTCCGCCTACACGCAGGGCAGCGTCAAGAGCGGCACGGTCACGGTAAAAAGCCGCCCCCCGTTTGATCGCCCCTCGGCGAAGGCCGCCGCGCGCTTCCTCGTGCAGGCGGCATTCGGCCCCGACGAAGCCGAGATCGCAAAGGTGCAGGCGCTCGGCTTCGCGGGCTGGATCGACGACCAATTCACCCGTCCGATCGGCCTGCACCAGCCCGACATGGTCGCTGTCGATCAGCAGATCAAGGCTGACAATCCCACCGACGCGAACGCCCGCGCCTATGGCGAGGATTACCAGGTCCCGTGGTGGAACCAGGCGATGAAGGCCGGCTCGACCGCCGACCCCCTGCGCCAGCGCGTGGCCTACGCGCTTAGCCAGATCGTCGTCATTTCCGACAAGGTGGACGCCATCGGTTTCTACCCCGTCGCGATGGCGAACTTCTACGACATGCTGCTCCAGAATGCGTTCGGCAATTACCGCAACGTGCTCTATGGCGCCACCCTGCACCCCTGCATGGGCGCCTATCTCAGCCACCTGCGCAACGCGAAGGAGGACCCGAGCAAGAACCTCTTTCCCGACGAAAATTACGCCCGCGAGGTGATGCAGCTTTTCTCGATCGGCCTGTGGGAGCTCAATCCCGACGGCACCCGCCGCACCGGCGCGAACGGCCAGCCCATCCCCACCTACGACAACACGACGATCCGCAGTTTCGCCAAGGTCTTCACCGGCCTCACCCTCAAAAAAATCGGCGGCAGCGCCGATCCGGCCGTGCGCACGGCGGACGATTTCTTTTGGACCGAGGACGAGACCTACGCGGTGAACATGGAAATGTGGGACCTCGAGAGCTGGGTCTATCGCCCGAGCCGGCCTTGGGAGACGACATCCGTTTATTACCACGACCGCAGCACGAAGACGTTGCTCAACGGCGTCACCCTGCCCGCGAACCAGCGCGGCCTGAAGGACATCTCCGACGCGATCGACAACATTTTCGCGCACGCGAACGTCGGCCCGTTCGTCTGCCGCCAGCTCATCCAGCGTTTCGTCACGTCAAACCCCAGCCCGGCCTACATCCAGCGCGTCGCCGCCGTCTTCACCGCGAACAAGGCAAATCCCCAGCAAATGCGCCTGGTCATCAGGGCCATCCTGCTCGACGACGAGGCGCGCAATCCCGCGAAGCTCGCGGACGTCGCCTTCGGCAAGCAACGCGAGCCCTTCCTGCGGATCGCGAATCTCATAAAGGCCTTCGACGCCACCGCCGCGAACGGGAAGTTCGAGCTGCGTTACCTCGACCGCGCCGCCGCCCAGCGCCCGCTCAGCTCGCCCAGCGTCTTCAACTTCTACCTGCCCGACTACCAGCCGCCCGGCGAACTCACGGCGCGCGGCCTTGTCGCGCCCGAGTTCCAGATCACGAACGACATCACCCTCATCTCGAACCCGAACTACGCCTTCGATTCCGTCACCGGCTGGCGCGAGTGGACCGATACCGGCCCGACTGCGACCTACCACCTCGGCGACTTCAACATTTGGGGCAGCGCGTATCCCGAGGGCGACCCCCGCCACGACAAGGACCTCGTCCTCCCCGACACCACCGCCGAGCTCGCGCTCGCCAACGATCCCGACGCCCTCATCCGTCGCCTCGACCTCCTGCTCACCTACGGAAATCTCTCGCCGCGCCAGCACCAGATCATCCGCGACGCGCTGGAGCGCATCACCCCCGCCACGCACAATCCCACCGGCTACCCCAACGACTACCTCCAGGCCCGCGTCGAGACCGCCATCTACCTGATCTCGACGTCCCCGGAGTTCTGCATCCTCAAATAACGCGATGAACCCGCACCGCCCAGCCATCACCCGTCGCAAGTTCCTCGGCCAGGCCAGTTGCGCAGCCGTCGGCAGCATCGCGCTGGTAAACACGCTGTTGAACCTGCGCCTCATGAGCTCCGCCGCCGCGCAGACTCCGGGCGATTCCTACAAGGCCCTCGTCTGCCTTTTCCTCGCCGGCGGGAACGATTCCTTCAACATGCTCGTCCCACGCGACGCAGCCCATTACGCGGAATACCAGACCGTCCGCGGCGGCCTCTACAACGCGACCACCACCGCCGGAGGCCTCGCCCTGCCGAATGCTGGTGAAGTTGGCGGCATCCTCCCGCTCAATCCGCTCGGCGACCTCGGCGGCCGCCAGTTCGGCCTGCATCCCGCCATGAGCCGCCTTCAATCATTGTTCGAGGCGGGGA
The DNA here is from genome assembly GCA_036569045.1 of Chthoniobacterales bacterium. Taxonomy (NCBI): domain Bacteria; kingdom Pseudomonadati; phylum Verrucomicrobiota; class Spartobacteria; order Chthoniobacterales; species Chthoniobacterales bacterium. Next base: position 11,332 of record DATCRI010000070.1, read on the forward strand.
ACGCCTGCTTCGTCTCGAACGTGGGCTCGCTCATCCAGCCGGGCATGACACGTGCCCTGCACGACGCCGGCATCAACGTTCCCTTCGGCCTCTACTCGCACGCCGACCAGATCGAGCAATGGCAGACGTCGTTCCCCCAGGGCCGCACGAACATTGGCTGGGGCGGCCGCGCCGCCGACCTCCTCCACGCCATGAACGCCGACAACGGCCTCTCGATGAACATTGCCATCGGCGGCACGAACACCTGGCAAACCGGCAACGCCGTCTTCCAATACGGCATGAGCCCGGGCGGCGTGGACGACCTCGAAGGCTACGATTACGACTGGGATCACGCCGAGTGGGGCATGAGCCCGCTGCGCGGCGCCGCCGTCGATAGCCAGCTCGCAATGGATTACAAGAATCTGTTCGAGAAAACCTTCGCGCAAAAATCCCGCGGCGCGATCGAGGCCTACAAGATCTTCCAGAGCGCCACCGCGCTTCCCCTCCCCGGGAACGTCGTCTTCCCGAAGACCTCCGTCGGCGCCAGCTTCCAGATGGCGGCGAAGACCATCGCCGGCCGCGCCCTGCTCGGCGCGCAGCGGCAAACGTTCTTCATCCAGCTCGGCGGTTGGGACCACCACGACGAGGTCATCAACAACCAGCAGGTCATGCTCGGCCAGATCAGCGACGCCGTGGGCGCGTTCTACGACGCCCTCACCGCGCTCGGCCTGCAAGATCGGGTCGCCACGTTCACGGCGTCCGACTTCGGCCGCACGCTCACGTCGAACGGCCGCGGCTCCGACCACGCCTGGGGCGGCAACCACTTCGTCGTCGGCGGCGGCGTGCGCGGCCAGCGCATCTACGGCCAATATCCCGCGCTCGCCGCCGACAACCCGCTCGACACCGGCCGCGGTCGCCTCATTCCCACGACCGCGGTGGACCAGTATTTCGCCGAGCTTGCCCTCTGGTTCGGCGTCCCGAAATCCAGCCTGCCGCTGGTGATTCCGAACGTCGCCCGCTTCTACGATCCCGCCTCCAGCGCGCCGCCGCTCGGCTTCCTCAACGGATGATGAAGCGCCGCCTCTTCGTTGGCTTCGTGCTGCTGGACCTCGTCATCCTCGGTCTCCTCCTGTGGTTCTTCCTCCGCCCGCAACCGCCGGCCAAGCTCCCCGCGCCGCCACCACCGCCACCCGCTCCCCAGGCTCAAAAATCCTCCGCCCCGGTTACGCTTGCCCGTCTCGCGGACCAGGCCGCGAGCCCCGAGCAGAAAATCCAGCGCGTTTACGGGCTGCTCCGGGACTACATGGGCGTCATGAAAACCCGCGGCGGCCCGCCGCTCAGCACGAACGCGGAGTTCACCCGCGCCTTCACCGGCAAAAACCCACTCGGCGTCGTCTTCCTCGCGCCGGACAACCCCGCCATCAACGCGCATGGCGAGCTGGTGGACGCCTGGGACACGCCCTACTTCTTCCACCTCCTCGCCGCAGATTCCGTGGAGGTCGTCTCCGCCGGCCCGGACCGCATCCCCTTCAACGCCGACGATCTCATATTCGCCCGATCGAAAAATCCCAACTCCCTCGACCCTCACCCACAGTCCGGCCCGAACTAGCGCCCACCCTCCCCATCGCCCGCCATGAAAAACGCCCTCCGAAAAAAGGAACTCCCGGCCCCGGATCGCGAAACGCTGCTCGCCACGTTGAAGGCGCGCTTCGAGAAGCACACGAGCCGCCACAAGACCGTCGATTGGGCCGCAGTCGCCGCGCGACTCGAGGCGGCCCCCGGGAAACTGTGGTCGCTCGCCGAAATGGAGAGAACCGGCGGCGAGCCGGACGTGGTCGGCCTCGACAAAAAGACCGGCGAATATCTCTTCTTCGATTGCTCCCCGGAGTCCCCCAAGGACCGCGCGAGCCTTTGCTACGACCCGGAGGCGCTGGCCGCGCGCAAGGAGCACAAGCCGAAGGACAGCGCCGTGGGGGCCGCCGCCGCCATGGGCATCGCGCTCCTCACCGAGGAGGAATACCAGACGCTTCAGACGCTCGGAGAATTCGACCGGAAGACCTCGAGCTGGCTGAACACGCCCGAGGACATCCGCGACCTCGGCGGCGCGATCTTCGGGGATCGCCGTTTCGGCCGCGTGTTCGTCTACCACAACGGCGCGCAGTCCTATTACTCCGGCCGCGGCTTCCGCGGCGTGCTGCGAGTCTGAATCCGATTACGCGGCCTTATTCCTCGCCATCAGCTTTTTCAGGCCGCCCATCTCGGCGATGGCGGGCCCGAGGAACGGCAGGCCCATCAGCGCGGGCAGCACGTAACGCAGCGTGCAGAGAACGCCCAGCGCCGCGCCGGCCGCCGCCGGCATGTAGGGCGCGTAGAAGAAGACGAGGGCCGCATCGCGCGTGCCGACGCCGGCGAACGTGAGCGGCAGCAGGCCAGCGAGAATGGCGAGCGGCGAGAGCGCGAGATTCGCGAGAAAGGGCACGTGTTGATTGAGGGCGATCGTGAACATCCAGATCTGCACGAGATGGAGGAACCAGATGAAGAGCGAATTCGCCGCAATGCCCGCGAGCTTCGCCTTGTCCTGCCAGAAGTAGCCGTGCATCTCGATCCACGAGACGTGCATCGTCGCGATCTTCGTCTTCATCTTGCCGGGCGCAAAGCGTTCGCCGAGGCCGAAGCAGAATCGGGCAAACGTCGTCGAGCCCAGGAGCAACGCGAGACCGAGGAAGCCGCTGATCACCGCCGCCGTCATCGCCCAGAAGAGCAGATCGGTCTTCGGGTAGAGCAGCAGGCCGAACACGCACCAGACGAGCAGCGAAAGCATGTCGCAGGCCTTCTCGAAGACGACGAGCGCGAGCGCCAGCGAGCCGCGCAGGTGGCCGCGGTCCGCCATGAAGACGGACTTCGCCATGTCGCCCATCTTCGAGGGCAGCACGAGATTCAACACGCTCGCGAGCAGGATGAGCCGGTTCGCCTCGAGGAAGCCGAGCGGATGCGCCTTCGGCATGAGCTGACAGAGCCGGCCGGAGGTCAGCAACGTGAGCGGCACGACCATCAGCAGGCTGGCGACGAGCCACGGCAGCGAGGCCTGCGTGAAGACCGGGATGACCTTGCTGAAATCGATGCGCCAGTAGAGCACCGCGAGGATGCCGAGGCTCACGACGAGGGAGATGAGACGTTTCATGAATGGGAAATGGGACGACGAATCAGGCGCAGGAGGGCATCGAGCGGCGCGAAGAGCGCGACCACCAGCGGAGGCCACGCGGCCGCGAAGAAGCGAGGGTTTCCGCTGCCGACGAGATGGACCGCGACGGCATAGCCGGCGGCAAGAACGATCCACACGCCGAGCGTCCCCCGCAAACCGGGGAGCGCGATGGCGAGCACGCAGCCGAGAATCAGCCACCAGCCGAGGAGCGTGGGGCGGAACTGCCAGAGCGCGGGCACGCCACCTTCCGGAACGCAGCGTTCGACGAAGGTCCCCCAGGGCGTGACCGTCTGCACATAGCGGCCCATGGCAGCCGCGACCGCCTCGCGATTCTGCGGCTCGATCTTCTCGCGAATCGGCGCGAAGTCCCATCGCCCGGCGACTGGCTCCACGGCGAAAGCCCGGGCAAGCACCCGCAGTTTCTTCTCCGTGTTGTCTTCCACGAAGTCGTCAAAATCCGGCTGGAGCTTGCTCGAGAAATACGTCGCGTCGAAGCGCCAGAGTTTGAACTGCGACCAGTTGATCGAATCCACCGTCCGCTGGACCGCGATATAGAGGAACAGGTGAGGCTGTGCCCGGATCGCCTCGAGCGCGATTTCACGCATCGCGTCGTTCAGCGAACCGTCGCGATCCTTCGCCTGCCAGGTCGGGTAGTTGCCGCTGCGGTAATTGCCCCGCAGGAAGTTCTTCGGGCCACTGTCCTCGAAATAGTAGTAATCGAGCCGCGCCCGACTCGCGCGCACCATCGGCGCGATCTCGGCCTTTAGATCCGCATGCCGGGGCGAATCGAGCACCGTGAGCGGGAAGGCCGAGGAATACAGCAGCCTCGAAGCCTGCCCCGCCTCGCCGAGCATCCCCATCACGATGAGGAGAGCCACCAGCCCCGTCCACTGCGGCCTGCGCAGATAACGCCACGCGCGCAGATACACGAGACCGATGACGATGCCCGGCCAGAGGAAACGCGCCGCGGGTTTCGTGAGCACGCAGAGCGCGAGGCACGCGAAGAAAATCCACCAGACCACCGGCGCGCGGTCGCCGCGATCCAGGCGCCCGCTCCACGCGGTCCACGCGGCAAAGGTCCACACGATGGCGGCGAAGAAAAACGCCTCGCCGAGCAACTCGTGCTCATACCAGAAGATGATCGGCATGCCGGCGTAGATCACCGTGGCCGGCACGATCCACCATCGCCAGCCGACGAGGATCTTGCGCACCACGTAGGCGAGCGGCACGAGGGTCAGCAGCCCCATCACGTGCTGAAAAAATACGAGCCAGCGCAGCGGCGATCCCGGCAGAAGATCGACCGGCATCAACAGAATCGGATAGAGCAGGCGCCGTTTTTGAGGGATCGCCACCACGCCCTCGCTGAACAGCCGATACGCGAACGAGTAGTAGGACTCGGAGTCCGACCCCCAGTAGGCATACGGCTGATAGGCGGTCAGCACGACGCGCAGCACGAGGCCAAAGGCAATGGCCGGCAGCGCCCACAGGCAGGCGTCGCGGATGGCGGGATGTCGCTGGAAGAACGCGCGAAACCGGCTCACAAGCAGCGGGTGTTTTCGAGAGCCTCCCCGGGCTGAAGTTTGGCGAGGCGATCCGAGAGATCGATCCACGGAAGCATCTGGCCGGCCTGGAACGTGCGGCTCATCACGACATAGATCGAGGTCTGGTCGCAGCCGATCGCCGCCTGCTTCACCGACTTCCAGTCGCCGGTCGTCTCGACCCGATCGCGCACCGTGAGACGGCCCTCGTTCCAGACGAACTCGCGCTCAAAACGGAACGGCGCGGCCTTCTTGCCGGTGATGAGCACCTTCTGGAGCAGCTTGCGCACAAGGTCCGGAAAAAATTTGCCGCCGCACAGCATGATGAGACGCAGCACGATGAGGTTGAACGGCGTCATTTTCTTCTGCTTCGCCCACCCCATTTCCCCGCTCACCACGATGCGGCCGTCGCCGATCTCGTGGGCGTAGCTGGCGACGAGATGTGCGACCGCGTTGCGGCGTTTGCCGTCCTCGACGATCAACGAAACCTGCGTGTCGGACGCGACGATTTTTCCGTCGCGAAAGAACTTGAAGACGCCGCCCTTGTTCAGCGCGACGTAGAGTTCCGCCCCGCCGCGGCGATCGATGAGGAGGCCGGCATTCGGAAACGCGACGCGCCCTTCCGGACGCGGGGCCGGCTCCGGCCGGGTCGCGACGAAATCGCGCCAGGCGAGCAGGTAATTCCACGTGTGATGGCCGACGATGTGGTCGTCCGCGTAGCAGGGATTGTTGCCCGCGGCGATGCCGGCGAGGAAGCGGTCATTGATCGCAAGCGCGGCGGGCTCGTATTTGCCGAAGAGCTCGAAGCCGTGCGGAAAGAAGTTGTAGGTGTTCCGGCTGGAATACTCGCCGGCGAAGGAGCCGTCGGGATGGACGAATTCCGCGGCGAGCGCGACGGCGCGGGTAAGCGCATCGCGGAGGGCCGGCGTCGGCGTCTTCTCGTGAATCTGCGCGAGCAGCGAGACCGTGAGCGTGTGGTAGCCGGGATCGCAGCCCTCGTATTCCTGGAACCACCCCTCGGAGTTCTGCCACGAGAGCACCTTCGCGAGACGCTCGGCGCGGGCCTTCGCCCACTTGTCCTTGCCGAGCAGCTCGCTCACGCGATCGAGGCAGAGGACGATGAGCGCCTGATGGTTCGTGAGCTGGCCGCTCTCGTTGTGATGCGCGAGCCAGTCCGCGCGGCGCTCGAAAAACTGGAGCACCTCGTAGTTTTGGAGGCCGAGCAGCTTGTAACTTTCGGCGCAGGCGAGCAGCGAGAACGCCGCGGCGCCGCCGGCCTTCTCGAACGGAAAGTAGTCGTCGCAGGAGGCATCGGCGTGCGCGCTGCGGGCGGCGAAGACCATGCCGGCCTCCGCCCATTCGCGCAGGGCATCCTGTTTGTAGAAGGCGTTACCCTCGATCTCCGCGGCCCAGGCGAGCGCGAGCGGATACACGAACTCCTGCGACATGCCGCTCGGGAAATCGATGATCTTGTATTGCCAGTAGTTGCGGTCGAAGCAGCCGTAGGTCGGGCTGTGGCGGTTGCGATCCTGCAGCGTGAGAATCTTGGGAATCCAGCGCAGCGCCTCGCGGGCGAAGGTATCTCGGGACGACATGAATTATTTGCGGTCGAAGTCGGAGCGGCGGATGCGGAGCTGGATATCCTCGAGCAGGCGACGGTTCACCGCGATGAGATCGGCGATGAAACCAAGCGCGAAAACCTGCACGCCAATGAGGACGAGCACCGCGGCGGCAATGAGGCTGGGCACGTGCGTGCGGGTGGCGCCTTCCTCGATGAAGAAAAGGACGATCCAGCGCACCATCAACAGGGCGCCCAGCGCGAACGGCACCGAGCCGACGATCGTGAAAAAGCGCAGCGGCTTGTAGACAATGAAGATGCGGAAGATCGTGAGGATCGAGCGCTGAATGTAGGCCGGGATGCTCTTGAACAGGCGCGACGGACGCAGGAACTCGTTCGTGCGAACGGGCACCGAAGCCATGCGCAGATTGCGCTGGCCACCCTGAATGATCGTCTCGAGCGTGTAGGTGTATTCGTTGAAGACGTTCATCTGCAGCGCCGCCTCGCGGCTGATCGCGCGGAATCCGCTGGGCGCGTCGGCGATGGCGGTCTGGCTGGCCTTGCGAACGACCCAGCTGCCCAGCTTCTGGAGCGCCTTCTTGATGGGCGAGAAATGCTCGATCTCGAGAATCGGACGCTCGCCGATCACCATGTCGGCCTCGCCGCGGAGGATGGGCTCGATGAGCTTCGGGATGTCGGAGGCCTCGTATTGGTTGTCCGCGTCGGTGTTGACGATGATGTCCGCGCCGCGGGCGAGGCAGGCCTCGATGCCGGACATGAACGTGCGCGCCAGGCCGAGGTGCGGGCGGTCGATCACGTGGTCCACGCCCAGCTCGGCAGCCACCTGCGAGGTGCGATCGGCGCTGCCATCGTTGACGACGAGCCATTCGACCTCGTCGACGCCCGGGAGCTCGCGCGGGAGGGCCGCCAGCGCCACGCCGAGGGTCTCCTCTTCGTTGTAACACGGAATCTGAATAATTAACTTCATGTCTCGAATCGCCGCAATTGCCGCGCACCGGGAGGGTTGCGAAACCGCGGAAAAGCCGCAAGAATCCCTGCTCGCTTTCGGTTAGTCGAGTAACCTTTGCCAGATTTTCGGAGGCCGCCGCTGCCGCGTCACCTCTCACCCAACCACCGATGGAAGTCTTTCTGAATGCCTGGCGCCGCGTTGAAATCGTGCTCGCCGGGCTCCTCATCATCGCCAGCCTCGCCTGCACCGGCATGGTTGCTCAGGCGATGGCCACCAGTTCGCTCAGCACCGACGAGTTCGGCACCGTAGGCACGTTCAGCGCGAAGGGACCTGGTCGCGTCCTCACCGATTACCGCGCTCCGAAAAACCACATTTTCTTCAACCTGCTGAACTCCGTGCTGCCCGGGCGCGATTCGTGGAACCCGGCCCGCGTGCGCGTCCTGTCCATCGCCGCGACCCTGCTCACAGCCTTCGTGATCGTCGGCTGGACCGCCCGGCGCGGCCAGCTCTTCGAGGGCTCGGCGGTGCTCGCGCTTTGGAGCCTCGCTCCGGAGACGCTGACGCTCTCGATGGAGGCGCGCGGCTACGGCTTCCTCGGCCTGTTCGCGGTGCTGGCCGCCATCGGCACGATCGAATACCTGCGCACCGCCCGGCGCAGCTGGCTGATTCTGCTGGCCGTTGCCAGCGTCCTCGGCGTCTACACCGTGCCGAGCTTTCTCATTCTCGTCGGGCCGCTGCTCCTGCTGCTCTGGATTTCCCGGCGCACGTGGGAGACCTTCCTGACCGGGGTGATTTCCGGCGCCGCCATGCTGATTCTCTACGCGCCGGTGCTCGGGCAGGTCATCACGGCATTCACCGGATTCCACGAAGACCGCGAGGTCCTCGAGTTTGGCAGTTCCGACAGCCTCGCCCGCGCGGTGCGACTGTATCTCCAACCGTGCGACAACGGGGAAGCCATCGCCCTGCTCGCTATTCTGCTGCTCGCGCCCTTCGCCGTCGCCCGGTGGCGTCCGGCCGGCGAGCGGCTCGGCCCGTGTCTCGTCGCCGCCTCGTGTGGCTTCTATTTTCTCACGCTCATGCTGCTGCGCACGCCGCCCCTGCGGGTGGCTGCCTGCGGATTGCTCCCCGCCGCCCTCGTGGGAATTCTCGCCCTCGGCGCTGGCCTTCGCCGCATTCCCCTCGCCCGCCCCATCGCCATCACCGCCCTCGCCGGCATGCTCCTCGTGGCGTCCGTGAGGGCGATCTCCGCGTTCGACTTCCAGCCCGCAGAAAACTGGACGCTGGCCGCCCGCGCCATCGACACCGCCTTTCCGCCGACGATGAAGATCGAGTTCGGCCGCTACGCGAAATACCTCAAGCAAACCCTGCCCGATTCCGAAACCCGCGCCGCCCCCTACGACGCAGCGAAGTTCGCCGACGGCACCCTCGTCGTCGCGGACGCCGGTAATAAATGGGCGGAGGGCCGGCGCTTCGTCGCGCCCGCCGGAACGTCGCGCGTCGTCGAATGGACGATCCCCGGCCGCATCCGCAATATCGTGCTGACGTTCCGCAAGCCGGAGAACAACGCCCTGCCGGCATCCGCATTGAAGCCGATCGCGGAGGACACAATGCTGGAAATTCCTCCGGCCGCCGGCGCCCGATCGCTTGTCTTGAAACTCAATCGCCCGGTCACCGCGCGCGACCTCACCACAGACGCCCCTGGCGCCCTGCTGGCCGGCGACGCGCTGGTCGTTCCGCTCACGCCGTCCGGTCCGAAGACGATTCGCCTGCAAGCTCATCGCGACGACCTCGTCCTGACCGACGCCTGGACCTTCTGAAAATGAACCGCCTTTCTCTCACCCCCTCGCCTCTCGTCCCTCGGTTCGACTGGCGGGCGTTTCTCCTCGCCGCGCTGTTCGCCCTGGCTGCGCTGTTCACTTACACGCAGGCGAACCGCTTCCCGGCCACCTACCATCCGGACGAGCCCTCGAAAGCCCGGCAGATTCTCAATCAGGCCGCCGGGAAGAAGGACGCCTACAACTTTCATCACCCGATGCTCATGCTCACGGGCACGACGGTTCTCACCCGCCTCGCCGGCACGCCCTTGGAAATCCAGGCCGTCACCGTGGCCGGGCGATGGGTTTCCGCCCTCTTCACCAGCGGCGCCGTGTTCCTGCTCGTGCTTCTCGCCGCGCTGCTCGCCGGTCCCTTCGCCGCTTTCGCCGCCGGCGCCCTGCTCCTGATCAATCACGAGCTCTTCGAACTCGCCCACTATTTCAAGGAAGATCCCGCGCTCCTCTTCGGTGTCAGCGCCTTCTTCCTCGCCCTCGCGCTCTACGACCGCGCCCCCGGCTGGTCCCGCGCCCTGCTGCTGGGCGCCGGTCTCGGCCTGGCCATCTCGGGCAAATACGTCGGTGCCGCCGTCGCGCCATTCGCCCTCTTCGTGCTCTGGCAACACCGCCAGGCCTTCGGATTCGGCCGCGCCCTGGCGCTCCTGCTGCTCGGCTGCGTCCTCGTGCTCGTCGCCGCCAACATTCCGATCCTGCTCCATCCCCACCTCTTCGCGGACGGCTTCACCCGCGAGGTCGATTTCGTCGTCGTCGGCCACAAGGGCATCACCCGCTCCGTGCCACACGGCGTCTATTGGAAGGTCTTTCTCGACGCCGTCATGCCCATCCGCTGGCTGCCCATCGTCGGCCTCCTCCTCGTCGCGTATTACGCCTCGCTCTGGCTGCGTCGCCGCGCCGCCACCGCCGCGGAATGGGCGCTCGCGATCTTCCCGATCGCCTTCGCGCTGATGCTCTCGTTCTCGCCGAAAACGCACCATCGCTACTTCCTGCCGGACTCCGCGTTCCTGCTCGTGCTCGCCAGCCTCGGGCTCGCCCAGCTCCGCCGCTTCCGCTGGAATGACCGCCCCCTCCCCGCCACGCTGGCGCCCGCCCTGCTCGCCGCCGCCATCCTCGTCCAGCTGCCAACCTTCCTCGATTACTACCGCGGCTTCCGCCACGAGGGCCGCGCCGCCATGGCCGAATACCTCCGCGCTCATGTCGCGCCCGGCACCGTCATCGTCCAGGACAAGCGCGTGGACCTCGACGCCCTCGGCCTGCCCTACGAATTATGGGGCAAGCTCTTCGCCGCCGACCAGGGCACCATCGACCAGCTCCGCGCCTGGCACGTGGAATACGTGGCCGTCGCCGAGGGGGACTATGGCCGCTTCGACGCAAAGGCCCTGCGAGCCACCGACGCCGGCGCGGCGGATTTCAACCGCCGCCGCGAATTCTACCGCCAGCTCTTTGCCGAGGGCGAATTGATCTTCGAATGCCCGCCCGGCACGCTGCAATACCTCCAGCCTCGCCTGAAGCTCTACCGCCTGCGGCCAGCGGCGACGCCAGCCCCCTCAGCGACGCCGGCGCTGCCGTGACTCCGCGAGAATCCGACGCTCTTCGCCCGTGAGGCGGTCGATGCCCTCCCGCTGGACCTTCGCCATGATCTCGCCCATCGAGGGAACCGGCCGCAGATGGGAAACGCTGCGCGTCGACGCGATTTCACCCGGCCAGCGCGGCCATTCGAAGCCTCCGCCGTCACCAAGGCGCCTGCGATTCACGAGGCCGAACACCCATCCCGCGGCAAATCCCCCGAGGTGCGCGAGGTGCCCGACTCCCGGTTGCAGGCCCGAGAGCCAGAAAATCACCGAGGCCACCACGGCCAGAATGCCCAGCGTGCGCGCCCGCATTCGCAGCGGCAGCACAAAAAACAGGAGCGCCATCACCTCGAGGCTCGGGAACATCGTCGTGAGCGCCAAAATCACCGCACACACGGAGCCCGACGCGCCGATGAGCGGACCCTCGCCCGTTCCGAAGACCATCTGCACGAGCCCCGCAAACACTCCGCCCCCGAGATAAAGCGCGACGAATTTTCGCGTTCCCACCGCGCGCTCGAGTTCGCGGCCGGCAAACCAGAGCCCGAGCATGTTCACGAGGATGTGAAGCTCGTTCGCGTGAAGGAATTGATACGTGACGAGCTGCCACACCGCGCCCGTCTCCAGCCCTCCGCGCGACAGCGCGAAGGCCTCCCGCACGGGCAGCCAGCGCGGCCCGGCGAGCCATTGCAGCCCAAAGATCGCGATATTCGCCAGCAGGATGATGCGGGTCGCCGGACTTCCGCTCGGCGGGCGATCTCGATCCATGATTCCGCGATCCTACGAGCGACGTTTCCCCTTGTCCACCCGTGGCGGCGCCAGCACGCGCAGCTTCTTCTCGGCAAACCCGAAGGTGAACGGCGCGAAGCCCGAAATCTCTCCGTCGATCTCCACTGGCACCTCGCCATCCGCGGTCACATGCACGCGCTCGGTCTGGAAATACTCCACGTCCGGCAGTTCGTGATGATTTCGGAAAAGCACCGCCTGCACGTAGCGCATCAGGTCCCAATGGCTCTGGTTCTTGAACACGACGACGTCGAGCAGGCCGTCATCCAGCTCCGCATCCCGAAAAAGGACCAGCGGCCCGCCGTAATACCGGCCGTTCCCCACGAGCACGAAGCTCCCGTGGTGGCGCTTGCCGCGGGCGTCGCTCACGACGAGCTTGGGAGGTTTCTGGGCCGCCACCTGCGCCAGCGAGAGCACGTAGCTCATCGGGCCGAGCGCCTTCTTGAAATCCGGCGTCGTCTGCCGCACGACCTCGGCATCGAGGCCCACGCCCGCAAGCTGCACAAAATATTCCTCGTTGGCCATCGGCAGATCGATCTCGCGCACCTCGCCCCGTTCGATCACCTCCCAGGCACGGCCGAGGTCCTTGCCGTCGATCCCCAACTCCAGCGCAAAGACGTTCATCGTCCCCACCGGAAGCACGCCGAACGTCACGTCCGCCTCGCCGATCCCGTTCACCACTTCGTTCACGGTGCCATCGCCCCCCGCCGCTACCACGGTGTGATACCCCTGCTGCACGGCCCGCTCTGCCAGGGCCTCGGCATCGCCCGCGCGACGGGTCTCCCGCACAACGATCCGGCTGGAAAGGGCCGAGATTTTCTCTCGCAGGCCGCGAGCGCGCTCGCCCCGGGCGGCAGGATTCAGGATGACGAGAATCTTATTCACATTCAGGCAGGGACGCGTAGGTTGCCCGCGTGAAACGATTTGCCAAGATCATTCTAGCCGTCATCGCGGGCCTTGCGGCCGTGCTGCTACTGGTTTTGGTCGGCATCAATCTCTACCTTCAATCCGGCGATGTGCAGCAGCGAATCCGCCTCGCGACCGAGCAGGCGCTCGGCATGCCGGTCACCGTCAAACGCACGCTCTACACGCCCTGGAGCGGACTCACGCTCTCCGGTCTCTCGCTGCCCGATCCCTCCATCGCCGGCGCCACGCTCGTCGACGCCCCGAAGTTTTCCGTTCAGTTCGAATTCCTTCCGCTGCTGGGCCGGAAGTTCATCATCACGAGCGTGAGTCTCTCGGATCCGCATCTTTCCTTGCGCCAGAACGAGGATCGCAAATGGGTGCTCATGCCGCCGAAGCCCGCGAAGCCGGCCCGCCCGCCCGGCGCCGAAAAGCCCGTCCGCCCCGTCGAGCCCGCGGTCACCGGCCCCGTCGAGCCCTCAGCCACCGGCCCGGTTGCACCCGCGTCGCCGACTCCCGCTCCCTTCATCGTCGAGTTGCGGGAATTTCACATCAATGGCGGCACGGTCGACATCATCGACCGGAAGGGCCTGATGCTCGGCCGCGTCGAGGGTGTGATCATCGATGGGAAGATCTATGAGAATCATCGTGTCGAGGGCGACCTCTGGATCGACAAGATGGAGATCGGCGCGCAGATTTACCCGAATCGCCTCCGCGCCCACTTCGTGCAGGAGGAAGATCGCCTCACCGTTACCGAGATCAAATGCGCCATCGCCGGCGGCAAGGTGCGAGCCGAGCTGCACATCGTCGCCCCGCGCAAGGGCCGGCCCGATTTTCGCCTGAAGACCGAGGTCGAGCAGGTCTCGATCCCCACCCTCATCGCCGAGGCCCATGGCAACGAAATTGGCACCACCGGCACCCTGCTCGGCCATTTCGAACTCGGCGGCAATCCGCTCGACGCCGCTTCGCTCGGTGGCAAGGGCGGATTCTCCCTCGACTCCGCGCAACTGCGCCCACCCGACTTCATCCAGCAGATCGGCATGATCCTGCGCATCGACGAGCTGCAAATGCTTCACCTCCAGCTCGCCGCCCTTCGCTTCGAGATTCGCGACCAGCGCGTCTTCATCAACGACCTTACCTTCAAGACCGACAACGTCATCATCACCGGCAAGGGTCCCATCCGCTTCGACGGCAAGCTGAACCTCGCCGGCCGCCTCCTCCTCAACGAAAAGATCCAGCAGCAGCTCGGCGGCCTGCTCGGCGACAATTTCACCCCGTCCGAGGACGCCGGCTACAAGCAGGTCGCCTTCTCCGTCACCGGCCGTCTCGATCGTCCGAAAACCGACCTCGTCGAAAAAATTACCGGCATCAAGCTCGGCAACATGGGCGGCCTCCTGAAGGGCTTTTTCCGCATGCCCAAGGCCCAGCCGGCCGACTCTCCCTCGAGCGAAGCCACGCCGTCCGCCTCCAGTAACTAGCCCCATGCGCGTGATCTCCGGCACCGCGGGTGGCATCCCGCTTTCCGTTCCCGAGCGCGTCGCCCGACCGACGATGGACAAGGTCCGCGCCGCGATCTTCTCCAGCCTCGGCGACGCCGTGCCCGGCGCCCGCGTGCTCGACCTCTTCTGCGGGTCCGGCGCGATTGGGCTGGAAGCTCTCAGCCGCGGCGCGGAGTCCGTCGTCTTCGTCGATACCGACCGCCAGGCCGTCGATTGCGTGCTGCGCAACCTGCGCAAATGCCGGCTCACCTCCGCCAGCGTGCAGACGATGGACGCCCAGCGCTTCCTCAAGACCTACGCGCATCCCGACGCCTACGACCTCGTCTTCGCCGATCCGCCCTACCGCAAGTCCCCCGAAGACACCGATTTCGTCGGCCCGCTCCTTGCCTCGACGGAACTCGCGGCCAGCCTTTCCCCGCACGGGACCTTCGTGCTCGAAACCCTCTCGACCGAGAAGCTCCCGCCCCTCGACGGCACCCCCTGGCGCCTCCTGCGCTCGCGCACCTACGGCGAGTCCGGCGTCCATTACCTCCTCGCCGCATGAGGGTGCTGCGTTTCTTCTACAACCTCGCCTATCCCATTGCGCTCGTCGTGATGCTGCCGTGGCTGATCCGGCGAATGGTTCAGCGCGGCAAATACCGCCACAAGTTCGGCCAGCGCTTTGCGATCTACTCCGGCCGGGTGCGCGTCCGTTTCCGCAAGGGCGGCCGCACCTGGGTGCACGCCGTCAGCGTCGGCGAAGTCCTCATCGCGATGAAGCTCATTCGCCGCATGCGGGAACGCGAGCCCGACCGCTGCTTCGTCCTCTCCACCACGACCTCCACCGGCTTTGCCGTCGCGAACGAGCAGCGCAGCGACTGGCTCGAGCCGATCTACAACCCTCTCGACTTCTTCCTCTTCACGCGTCGCGCACTCAACCTCGTCCGGCCGGATCAGATCATCCTCGTCGAGGCGGAAGTCTGGCCGAACCTCGTCGCCCAGGCCCGCGCCCGGCGCATCCCGATCGCCCTCGTGAACGCCCGCCTCTCGCCGCGCTCGGAATCCCGTTTCCGCACCTTTCGCGCGTTCACCGGCCCAATCTTCAATCAGCTCGATGCCATCTGCGTGCAGGAACCCGAGGATGTCGCCCGCTGGGAAAGCCTCGGCGTGAATCGCTCCCGCATCGTTCACACCGGCAGCATCAAGTTCGACGACGCCTCCGGCTCCGCCCGCGAGCCCCGCGACTTCCTCCCGATTCTCGCCGGCCTCGGCATCCCCGCGGGCGCGCCGGTCCTCCTCGGCGCCAGCACCCACAAGGGCGAGGAAGCCCTCCTCGGTCGCGTCTATCAGACGCTCAAGCAAGAGCTCCCCACCCTCGTCTTCGTCTCCGTGCCCCGCCATGCGGAGCGCGCCGCGGAAGTCCGCGCCGACCTCGAAGCGCTCGGGATGAACGTCGTCAGCCGCTCCGAGATCCGGAATCCGGAATTCAAGATCCAGGATTCCCCCGACGTTCTCCTCGTCGACACCACCGGCGAACTCCGCGATTGGTATGCCTGCGCGACCGTCGTCGTCGTCGGAAAGAGCTTCCTTGCGAAGGGCGGCCAGAACCCCGCCGAGCCGCTTGTCGCCGGCCGCCCGGTCGTCTTCGGCCCGCACATGCAGAACTTCGCCATCCTCGTTCACGGCCTTGTCCTCGCCGGGGGCGCCGTGCAGGTGCCGGACGAAGCCGCCCTCGTTTCGGCGCTGACCTCCCTGCTCGAAGATGCTCCCGCACGGGAAAAAATCGTCACGAAGGGGCAACAGGTCATCGCCTCGCATCGCGGCGCGACCGACCGCACGTGCGAGGTCCTCGCCGGCCTCCGACGCTAGGCTCAGCGCGGAAGCTCGATCACCGCGTTCTGCCGCCGCTGGGTGATCGCGGCAATCACGATGCAGAGCTCGTAGAGGAAATACATCGGCACGCCCATCAGCAGCATTGTCACCATGTCGGTCGTCGGCGTGAGCACGGCGGCAAAGATCATCACGATGATGAACGCCTGCGGACGCACGCGCTTGAGCATCGCAACGTCGACGATCCCCATTTTCACGAGCAACAGCACGACCACGGGCAGCTCGAACGCGAGCCCAAAAGCGATGATGAACTGCGTCGTAAACGAGTAATATTCCCGCACGGTCCACGTCGGCTTCCAGCCCAGCGACTGCGCGTCACTGTAAAAGAACGCGAGCGTCTGCGGCAGGACCACGGCGTAGGCAAAGATGACGCCGACCAGGAACAGGCCGAATCCCATCCCCGCCGCCGGCCAGATGTGTTTGCGCTCGTTCTCGGTGAGCGCGGGCAGAATGAACTCCGCGAGAAAATAGAGAAGGAAAGGAAACGAAAGCACGAGACCGGCGTAGAACGACAGCTCGAGCGAGATCGAAAACGAATCGACGACTCCCAGCGACTGCAGGTTATCGAACGCCTTGGCGTCGATCACGTGAAGCGGATGCTGGATCACCGCAAAGAGATACGACCGGCCGCAGAACGACAGCACCATCGCCGTGACGAGCGCGACGCCCATCTTGATGATCGTCGAGCGGAGGTCGTCGAGG